>CBIHPU010000035.1:0-12816 GCA_966211935.1 uncultured bacterium
AATCGCGCAGGTCTTTCCAATAGAATAACCAAACTGGTACCGCCCTTGAAAATAAAATCCAGGCCGGTAAGTTTGAGTTGCTCCAACAAATACAAAGCATGTATCATGCTTTCGATAATGCTCGGATCGCGCTTGTGCTCTTTTTGTTTTGCATCAAGCCATTCTTTGGTTAATGATACGGTATCAATCACGGATCAATGGTAATATGTAAATGATTATTGATGTATTCTTCCAAGGCTGCTTTTTTATTTCTGCGGGTGGCGTAGTGAAATAAGCGAGTAGTATTGATGCTATATCTACTAAAGGCATTTTCAAAAATAAGATTTCGTTCTTGTCCTTGAAAAGTGTTGAACAATTCCGGATTACTGAAAATATCAACCAATATTTTTTCGAGCGATGCCGTAACAACATTATCTACGGTAATCGTTGGTGCTTTTGTAATCAAACTCAATACAACAATTGACTCAAAATCGTCATAGAGGTAATTTTCAATCTCCTTTTTTTGCGGATCAATGAAAACATTTTTGTGAGGTGTATCCTTGAAATAATTAAAAACCGAAGAAGCTGCATCGGCCTCCACTTCTATTATTGTTAGAAATCGCCCCGGTTGGTGCAGCATGAATTCATTCAGCCATTTTGTATTCCACACGCATATTTTCGTGTACGGAAAATTTTTCTTCACATCCTTATAGATTGCTTTCAGCTTTGGTTCAATAAACGGAACAAAGACTGGCTGGTACTGTAGCGTAAACTTTGCTTTGGATACCGAACGGATAATTTGTTTTTGTTTCAAATCAAAAATCCGCCACCTGAAAGTGGTCTCCTGTAGTTTGGGATTGAACCGTTGCAAGAACTCAAAAAGCTCCTGTCGGGTAAAAACATCCCGGCCTTTGAACTGGCTTCTTAATTCTTCTATTAAATAGGTTTCAGTCAGAATTCAGGTATTAATTAGGTAAATATAGGCATTATTTACCAAACAAAAGACAGTAAACCTAATATATTGGCAAATGTTGGATATCAAACAAAAGACAGTATTTTGAATTAGTGGCAAATGTTTGACCCTAAAAATAGTATTAAGTATTTGATAACTAATAAATAAGAATTAATTCCTAAAGACCAAGATAACTCAACTGCCTTTTTACCCCTGTTGAATTAATTCGAAGGGTTACCATTTTTTCACTTGCATTATAATGTTCGGCAATTTCGGCAATTTCCATTCGCTTTTTTAATGCCCAGAGCAAGCCTTCACGAGTAATTTGTAATGCAGAACCTAAATAATTTGCTTCTTCCTCCTGCTGTTTATCATAATCACGCATAAAGAATGGGAGCTTGATGTTGTGGATTGTTTCTGGGTGTTTATGGTCACAAATCAGATGCGCTAATTCATGCATGAGATTACTCTGTTGACGAGTTGGTGCGTGAAGGTGATTGTGAATTATGATTTTATTGTTGTTACCGGTTACCATGGTAAGCGCTGACCAACCCTGGTCTTTTGATTTTGTGCCAACCAAGTCATTCAGGTTTGTACCAGGCGGAAAAATCTGATCAGGGGTGTGAACCGGAATGGAAAGGTGTTCGGCTAATTTAAAACCACATAAAGGTGCGTGCTTATCTAATTCAAGTTTCTCCCGAAACTCAAGCGCAGTTCTTTCTGCCTTGGCCTTGAAGCCTCTGGGAAGTAAACTTGTTTTTGCCACAGATGTTTTTATTTAGTGGCATAAGCGATATCAATCATTTTTAGGAGCATTTGAACAGTAGATGGCTCCAACTCCCTTTCAGCCCTTAAATGGGCTACAATATGTTCCTTATTGGATTTTAGCTCCACATTTTCATGGTCAATGATAAAGGTGTCGGTTGGGGTGCCGAGCCATTTACAGAGTTTAATAAAGGTATCTACATCCGGGATTTTGCCCTGTTCTATGCGGGATAAAGTAGCTGGGCTAACCTCGCCAATTTCAGCAGAAACCTCACGTAATCCACGTTTCCCGCGCTTTTCTTTGATCATACCTGCCAGTAGATCACTGTTTAATGTTGTTGCCATGTTAATAACTTTTAATTAGTTAAACACTGTTTCATTAATGAAACAGTTTCTTTTTTCAATATCTTTGCTGCAACAAATTCGACTTATGTTTAACCAACGAAACAAAGTTAGGGATAAAAACAATAGATAAAAAGTAAACTTATGAAGAAATTAACACTTTACAACTAATAGCGAAAACCGATGAAATGGAGTGAGTTACCCTTGTGGCTTAGAGCCATTATTGTGATTGTTGGAATAATTCTAATCTATCAAGTAATTAAAGCATTTGTACAGTACGTTGAAAGGAACAAAATTGAATGGTACCTGAAATGGCTGGCAACACAACAAGAAATCAGAGACCTGGTATTTGAAAAGAACCGTATTCAGCGGTTACTAAAAAAAGCCAAGAAGTATGCCCGGATTACATTGTTTGTCATAAAGGTGGTTTTGCTTTTTGTATTTGTGGGATTTACCCATTGGTTAGTGAACAGCTATAAAATGGATGTATTTACAGCCGTTGCCACGGCAGGTGGAACTGTGGTTACCAGTTACTGTATTATTGCCGCTTTTTTAAACCGCAAGATCAGGAATCTGAACGAGATACTTGCCATGGCCAATGAAAAATTGGAATACTTGTTTCAAGGGAGGCTGAAAGCCGAACCGTTGAGAGTGGTTGAAATAGATGTAAAACTTGAAATACTGAGAAAGGAGGCCGGCCTATTGAAAGAACATTTACGCTCGTAATATTTGGCATTAAAAAGTACAATTAACAACACATATACTGACAAATATTCAGTATCAAAGGGTTGGCACAATTTGTGATTTTTTTAACAGCTGCAAAAAAAAGTGAGGCCCGAGGACCTCACCGTATTTTGCAAAAACGAGATACTGATTTAATAAGAGTATGTATCGCTTTTGACAGTTTCGCGACCGCAAAAGTATAAAAGGATTTCAATTCTGCAAATCCTCCGGTACCTGCCACCGAAAACTCAGTCTCAACAATTTTATTAATCATTTAAAACTACGCAAAATGGCGAAGAAAAATCAGCATGTCCTTCCACATGCAAACGGCTGGGCTGTCAAGGGAGCAGGTAATAGCAAGGTAACGGCTATTGCTTCAACACAAAGTAAAGCAATTGAAATTGCTAAAGAGATTGCTAAAAATCAACACTCGGAGCTGATCATCCACGGCACCAATGGACAGATACGAGAAAAAAATACTTACGGGCCGGATAACCATCCTCCAAAAGGATAAAAAAACCAAATGAAATGAGTACAGTTATACAATCACAGTTTTATAAGTTTCACGACACTGTTAAACTAGAAACAATCGACAATCAGCAAGTAATCGAAAAGAGAGATATGCTTATTGAAGAAATAAAAGCTTACCTTAAAAAGAAAGCCGAAGATGAAGGAAATTCACTAATCACGTTTTCCATTTTCAACCAAGGCAGCTACACAATGGGCACTGGAATAAAACCCATGAATGATGAAGATGATTATGATATTGATGTAGCTTTAATCTTCAATATAAATAAGGATGATTACACTCCAATTCAAGTAAAACAATGGGTGCATGATGCCTTAGATGCCAAGCAATTTAGAAAAGTTGAATGGAAAAAACCATGTATAAGAGTTCAATATACGGAAGATGGTTTTCCTAAGTTCCATGTTGACTTTGCAATTTATTCAGCACCGGAAAGCAATTCAGATAACAAAACATATTTGGCAAAAGGAAAGCCAACTTTATCAAAAGATCAGAATTTCTGGGAAGTTTCTGAGCCAAAAAAACTGAAGGACTTGATTAATGGAAAGTTTACGGATTCGCTGGAGAAAAGTCAATTCATCAGGACAATTAGGTTTTACAAAAGATGGAAGGACAATAAATTCGACTCAGTGAATGGGAAGCCGACTGGAATTGCATTAACCGCTCTTGCTTATAACGGTTTTAAGCCCCATACTAAAGCGTACTTCAATGGACAAGAGAATATCAATGATCACAAAGCATTGATTGAATTCACAAAGTATATTCTTAACCAATTTAGTATCTGGTCAAGTAGAATTGAAGTGAAACTGCCTGTTCCACCGTACAATGATTTGTGCGAAAAAATGACAGATGATCAATGCAAAACTTTTAAAGAACGTTTGCAAAAATTAAAACAAGTACTTGAAGATGCATACGAAGAAACAGACCCACATGAAGCATGTAAAATGATGAAAAAAGAGTTTGGTGACGACTTCCCGGTTCCTCCAAAAGAAGATACCGGACAGGGTAGAAAAAAAGCTGTTGTTGGAACGAATGAGTCGGCATAATTTGACTAAGGATGAAATAACCGAGATTGTTAATGGTCTCGGTTGTTTCCATGATTTACAGCCCTACAAAGGAGCGTTGATATCAAAGAGAAAGCTACAGACGGCATTCACCTTTACTGATATAATTAACGATGTTGAAACCAACATAATTGTTGGTTTTGATATCGAATTCCCATTATCGATGCCTAGCTATTTCATTAAAGAATACGATCGATATAAATTCATTCCACATGTTGAACGTGACGGTAAGGTCTGCTATACGCATGATGACTATGTTTTTCTTGATGCAGATAGACCCGGTGAAATAATTACCGATACCTATGAGCTAGCGAAAAGCACAATTGATAAGGGACTTAAGAATGAAAATATTTTAGATTTTGCCAATGAGTTTGAAGCTTATTGGAACAGAATTGATGGTCATGAAGAAATTTGGGGCAATATAAGTTTAGTGAATTTTCCTGAAATAATAAGTGTCGGTGTTCGAAATGAATCGCGTTATGCACTTTCAAATGGCAGTAATAGTTCAGAAATCCTTGGAAGATTCATTGATCTCGAGAAAAAAGGTATTACATATCAAAACGCTATCTTCATACCGCTTAATGTGCAAAGCGAAATTACGCCTCCAAAATACAATGAATCAATAAGCATAGAATACGTAAAGAATTTATTAGAAAATTTAACTGATAATAACAGAAAACAGATCAATAAATTACTTCAAGGAAATTCGAAGAAAGAGGAATATGTATTCTTTTCTTTTAAGCAACCTAATGGTATATATTCAATGTTTGGAATTAAATTTTCTCAGATTAAATCATCCGGACATCCCTTAATTTCTTCAGAATTTGATGCCAAAATAACACCTGTAAACATTCAGCGAATTGATAAAGAATATTTGTATCAGCGTGGAGGTACAGGTGAACATTCATCAAATAAAAAAGGTTTAATAATTGGCGGTGGTTCTGTTGGCGGTTTTGTTACCGAAGAACTTGTAAGAAATGGCTTTTTTGATTTAACGATTGTGGATCGTGATATACTTTCAACGGATAATTGTTATCGTCACCTCACCGGCTTTAGCAATATAGGAAAAAACAAGGCCCTAGCGATTAAAACTAAGGTAGAAAGGTATTACCCGCATTCAAAAATTACCGCTTTAGAAAGTGGAATTGAAGAACTGTTACGGAAACAAAAAATAGATTTTAATCAATTTGATTTCATTGTTGTCGCAACTGGAAATGTTACAATTAACACATACTTAAATGAAATATTCATTTCCCAGTTTCCAGGTAAACCCGTGCTTTATTCTTGGAATGACCCTTATGGAATAGGTGGTCATTGTTTAGTTACAAATATTGAACCAACAGGCTGTTACCGGTGTGTTTATACGAATGAGGATCATTATAACATGGCATCCTTTGCCCATAGGAATCAAACAAAAACATTTTTGAAAAGCATTTCAGGATGTGGTTCGGTGTATACACCTTATGGATCAATTCACTCTCTAGAAACCTGTTTGATTACAGTTAAAAGAGTAATTGAAGTGATGAATGGTAACACAAATAAAAATGGAATTTATTCCTGGAAGGGAGATCCAACTGTATTTTTAAAAGAGGGTTTCATCCCTTCAGAAAGATTTAAAATGACCGAAATGGAACTGGACGAAAGGAAAAATAGTTTCTTAAATGACAAATGCACTGCATGCAAGAAGACATGATAACTTATACAATGTCCAATAAGGGCAAAATAAAAATTACTGAATACGCTTTCCAAAGAATGGAAAAATACCGTCAAGCTAACAAAGAAGATTTGGAAGCAGGCGGAGTTTTACTTGGTAGGTTTATTGTAAATACAAAGGATATAGTGATTGACGATGTGAGTATTCCAATGATTGGAGATAAAAGAACAAGGACTTCGTTTGTTAGAAATGCAAAATCACATCAACGAATAATTGATCAACAGTGGACAAAAAGTAAAGGTACATGCCATTATTTAGGTGAATGGCATACGCATCCTGAATCTTATCCTGATTACTCAAATGTGGACATTAAAAATTGGAAAGACCGATTAAAAAATGATTTTTTTACAAGTAGGTATTTGTATTTTTTAATCCTCGGAATAAAAGGATTGGAAATCTGGGAAGGTGATAGAAGGTCATTAAAATTTAAAAGACTGTATAAATATGAAAAATAAGAAAGTCGTAAAAAAGAAAACTAAAAAAAAGAATACTACCGGAAGAAAGAATTTACCTCCCAAAGTAAAGTTAAAAGTATGGAATGACTCTGGTGGCAGGTGTGAATTTAGAGGTTGTAACAAACCATTATGGTACAATGAACTTACCTTTGAAAGTGCCAATTTTAGCGAACTTGCGCATATCATTGGAGCTAAAAAAGGTGGACCACGTGGAAACGATGATTCGGAAAAATTACAAACCGATCCAAACAACATTATGTTACTTTGCACCACATGCCATACCGAAATTGACGAAGATGAACTTCAAATAATATATCCAGCTGCTCTTTTACACGAAATGAAAAAAGAACATGAAGATCGAATAAAAGCAGTTACAGAAATTACCCATGAAAACAGAACTGAAGTATTAATATTCAAATGCAACATTGACAAACGAGTAGTAGATGTAAGTGTTGAAGAAGCAAAGGCAACAGTACTAACTGAGAAGTATTGGATGAGGGGAAAGGGAATAATGTTGGATTTTACCAATGGAAAAGGCGATGGTGAGAAAGATTTTTGGGATTATAATTCCAAACTAGTTGGCGAAAAAATAGAAGAACTGAAATCAAAAGGTCTTGATGCCAAAGTCACAAATCACATTAGCGTTTTCGCACTTGCACCAATGCCATTACTAATGGTACTTGGTAAACACCTTTCTGACACTACTATCAACAAAGTGGAGTTATTTCAGCGTCATCGAGATACTCAGGATTGGAAATGGAAAAATTTAGCTACAAGTCTACCAGACTACATTTACAAAAAACCCACTTCAATAAGTGAAGGAAAAGATGTTGTATTAGTAATTTCATTAAGTGATGATATTAAAAAGGACAAATTTCCAGACCACTTAAAGGCGACTAACAATGTGTATGAAATAACAATTGATGCTCCAAATACAATGTTTTTACAAACGAAGGCGCAAATTTCTGAATTTGAGAAATGGTTCAGAATTGCATTAAATGAAATTCAAGCAACTCATGGTAAAGATAGTGTCCTTCATTTCCTGCCTGCAATGCCTGCCCCTATTGCAATAAAATGTGGAATGACTTTATTGCCAAAGAAAGACGTAAAAATAAAGGTTTACGATTTTAATAAGCAGTATGGCGGAATGCGAGAAGTTTTAGACTTGAATTGATTTTATAGCCTCTCCAATAGCCTTTGCAATTGGTTCAAATTCTTTTTCTGTAAAGAAGTTAGATTTGGCGTTGTTACACCAGTAGCAACACCAAACTACATTATCTAAGTTATCGTATGGCAGAGAAGGATCTTTGCGGTCTAATTCCAATCTTTTACTGCGCTTGCCTCCCCTTGTTGCATCATGCCTTTTACCATTGCGTTGCGAATTGTACAATTCAAACGACTTTTCATTGGTGGTGCCACAGTAATAACAGCCCTTGTCGAAATTACTTTTCTTAAACCATTCTCTAAATTCAACAATTGTAGCATTGACAAAACCAGGAGTGATCACAATTTTACCGTTTTTCTTACGCTCGGTCTTTTGCCGTTTTTGCTTAAATATTTTTTCAAGATCAATATTTTCCATCGGATGCAAAGTTAATTCCCACTCATTTCATTAATAAAGGTCTCCACAAAATCTTTTATACATTGAAGATGCATGAGATAAAGGGAGTAGACTTCTTGCTTCTGGATGAAGAGTTATCTAATATTACTACTAATCCTCTCATTTTCAATAAAACCTAAATCAAATATTCGGCAATAAACAGGTGCTATTGCCAAATGTTTGCGTTTTACCCCATGCCCATCACATCCCTATCACATCCTATTACATTGCCAACACATCAAATCACATTGCAATCACACTCCTATCGCATTACGATCACATAGGTATCACATGCCTATTGCACCCATACAAACCGACATTTCAGGACAATAATCTACAAGAACGGGGAATAAAAAGCAACCCAAATCAAGAACTGTACAAGGCTGTTTTTAGCCCAAGGTAATTTCGATTAGTGCAAGGCAAATAATGCAAAATAGGCTGTATTCCGGCCATTTTCGGGTGGGTATGCGGTATTCCTGTCAAACGTGCAAGTTATATCCGGTATTTATCTGCTGAATTTACCCGAAATAAGCAGATTTTTCATTGGTAAACCGATGGCCGTTGCACAGGAATTGATGAACTTAAAGAAAAGCGTTTTACTATGGAAACAACAACACAAGAAAGAGAATTGGTAGTGTTTCACCAATTCGGAAAAGGAAAACAAAAACAAATTACACGCACCAACAATTGCGTGATCTACACACGGGTTTCTACCAAGGAGCAAGCGGACAATAACATGAGTCTGGTTACACAACGTAAAGCATGTAATCTATTTGCCGAGAAAAACAAATACCATGTGCTGGGTGAATTTGGCGGAACTTACGAGAGTGCAAAAAACGATGAACGAAAAGAATTTAATCGCATGCTTTCATTCGTGAAAAAAAGCAAGGAAAAAATTTCGTACATCATTGTCTATAGTGTGGATCGTTTCTCCCGCTCCGGTGCTAATGCCATTTACATCAAAGAACAATTACGAAAGGAAGGGATTCACATCACTGCGGTAACGCAACCCACCGATGCAGAAACGGCCAGCGGAAGTTTGCAACAAAACATTCAATTCATATTTTCGGAATACGATAACCAACTGCGCAGAGAAAAATGCATGACAGGAGTTAAAGAGGCTTTGCTGAGAGGTGAATGGGTAAACGCAACGCCCATCGGATACGATTCTATTCGCATCAACGGAAAACGAATTTTAAAAGTAAATGCAAAAGGTGAATTGTTGCGCCAAGCTTTTATTTGGAAATCGCAAGGTTTAACTTCCAACGTGATTCGTGATCGCTTAAAAGAAAAAGGATTGAATATTCCGAATCAAACCATGTCGCATATTTTTCACAATCCATTTTATTGCGGGTTGATGGCGCATAACGCCCTGCAAGGTGAAGTAGTGCAAGGAACACATGAAGCGTTAATTTCAAAAGATCTTTTTCTAAAGGTAAATGGTGTATTAGGTCGTAAACATTTGATTGGTTATAAATGCAAAATGGAAAACCACGATGTTCCTTTAAAGAGTTTCTTGGTATGCGATCATTGCGGAGCAAATATTCCGGGCTACATTGTAAAAGCGAAAAACCTCTGGTATTACAAATGCCGGACGAAAGGTTGCAACAATAACCGCAGCGCAAAATTCCTGAATGAGCAATTCGCAAAAATCTTGGATTACTTCAGTTTTAATAATCCTGAATTGCAAAACTTATTCAAGGAAGAATTCCTCTTCTTATATTACCAAAACAATAAGAACAAGATTGGGCAAATGTCTAATCTGAAAAAGAACGTAAGAGATTTACAAAACAAGCTCGACCGATTGGAAGAACGTTATGTGATGGAAGAAATCAGCGCAGAATCATTCCGCAAGTTTCAGGAAAAGTACAAAGCCGAAATTCTCCTCTTGGAAACCGAATTGCAAAAAGGCGAAAAAGAGGTGTCGAACCCAGAATTAGCCATTGAAAACATGATGCGTTTTTGCAAAAATCTTAGTGTTTATTGGGCTTCTGCCGAGTATATGGAACGCGCCAAGTTGCAACGCTTGATCTTTCCCAAGGGAATTCGGTACAATCGTCCACTCGACCAGTGTCGAACCGAAGAAATAAATCCGGCCTTTGCGAGTTTCGCCCTAATGGCGCAGCAAACAGCGGGCATAAAAAAAGGGATACCTGAATTAAACATCAAGTATCCCAATCTGGTGGAGAATATCGGAGTCGAACCGATGACCTCTACCATGCCATGGTAGCGCTCTAGCCAGCTGAGCTAATCCCCCGTCTATATAAAAGAACTCCAACAGGGTACAAATATACAAAACAGACTTGTTTTTTTAATTTTCCGGATCATATTATGGTGAATTCACTGATCTGGATTCATTTATAATCGAGAATCAATCGTTCGCAACCAGAAATTTTGAAAAAGCAATTCAGTTTAAAGTTTTTATTCCAATGATTTTTTTCTGTTTTAAATCCGAAAAACTTAACATTAATTATAATTTGCATTTCGCTTTCGTCGGAAAATAATAATGCACGCATAAGACATGTTTTTATTACTATGAATGCGTATGCAGTTCTTTTTTCCAGCCAGGAAAGTCCGGTTTGTGTTTGGAACACGGCCAAACGTTAACAACTTTGTGCTTCCGCAATTTTGTTGTGTGATAAAGATTTTATTTTTGCGATCCCAAAAAACAACGAATGAGAAAAATTACGAGAAAAATGAAAACAGGAATTGCAGCCCTGGCATTGATTTGCGGAGTAACTGCGCAGGCACAATCTACATTTACACAGTTAAGTCCCTACGACACACTGACAAATAACCCTGATACATTAAAATGGGCAATCATCGCTCCCGATTCATTTGCGTTCGGAAACGCATCACTTACAGTTTATTACGAGGGCGATTTCGGTGCTAATATTGAATACATCAGCATCTTTGGTGAGAATGGATATTTAATTGGTCAAACGCAGCCGTATTTTGACGGATCTGATTGCATGGCAGACTCTGTTACGCTAACCTTTCCCGGATCTATGATTGATACATGGGCAGCGGATGATACTATCTGGATAAAAGGAATTTCCACTTTCAATGTTGATCTTTTTTGTACTTCCAATCACGCGCGCGTAAAACTGAATTACAATTTCTGTTCACAGGGACCAATTGCACAGATCTCCGGACCTACATCTGCTTTGTGTGAAAGTAATGGCATTGTCAGTATCACTACTTCGCCGTCAGGAGGAACTCTTACCGGTGCCGGTGTGTCAGGAAGTTCATTTGATCCAACAGGACTTTTACCTGGTGATTATGTTCTTACCTATTCTTTCACCAACGGTGCCGCTTGTACATCAACAAGTTCGATTACTGTCAGCATCAATGAATATCCTGCCGTGACGCTCGCGGAAGATACACTTTGTCCTTTCAATGCAACTACGCTAACGGCGGATGGTAATGGACATATTGTATGGTACGGCGATGTGGCTTTAACCACAGCTTTGGATACAGGTAATGTTTTTACAACACCGACACTTTTCTCAACTGAAAATTACTATGCCGTTACTACCCTCATCGATAAATATTTTGTGATGGATTCATTTTCAGATTCTGATAGTTTAGTGATTGACCACAACGCAATTTCAGGTGACGACCGAGGAGGAATTGCGGTGACACAGAATTACGTTTACGTGGTTGGAGATGATTCAACAGCACGTTATGATCTGAATCTTCAGAACGGAGTTGGTTATCCTGTGATGGATGGTCTGGTAAGTGATCTTGGCACGGGAACCTTGTATACTTTATATAATCCTCTAACGGGCGCTCCGACTTATATGGATTCAATGTATGTTACTGAACTGAGAGAACTGAATGCCGATTTAACATTAGGAACAGGCTCTGTAGTACTTTCAGATTCAATTGCATTTGGCTGGGAAAACACATTCAATTACCATAGCGGTATTTATGCAGGAAATGGTTTTGTAATTCTATACAGTGCGCCAAAGAATACCTGGTATTCAATTGATCTGCAGGACGGCGTGGTGACAAATCTTGGCATGCTTTCAACACCGGGTACTTATTTCAGTGAAAACTGGTCGGTGTGGGGTGTTGCAGAATTTGATGGCAACAATTATTCTGTTTTGTATCGTGATGAAAACTCAGATAATATCATGCGTCGCGGGCTTCCTGCGCAAACACCTACTGTTGCTTACGCATTCACAAACATCAGCGATATGGCTAGCTTTACTTACGCTCCATGGAATAACCGCTGGTATATGCATTTTGAAGGCGGAAGCCAGTTTATGGGACTTAGTGAAACACTGGTGTACGCAACGGCTGGAGATTCAACCGGAAATATTGAAGGCGCACTTCTGAATTGTCCAGCTGAAGTTACAGTGTATGTTGATGCTTGCACGGACGTAAAAGAAAACCCAGCAACAGCGGTGGGTATTTATCCTAACCCGAATAATGGACATTTTACTGTTGCGCTTTCCGATCCGAAAGATGCAAAAATTGAAATTTTCAGTATGGAAGGGCGTTTGGTTTACAGTGAGCACATCAATAGCTCAACAAATACCAGGGAGTTGGATCTAACAGGTCTCGCAAACGGAGTTTACCAGGTTCGCATAAGCAATGCTATTTCAGTTGCATCTGCCAGATTGATCAAACAATAACTTAGACTGTAGTTTAAAAAAGCCGGGAGCGATCGTTTCCGGCTTTTTTATGT
>CBIHPU010000036.1:0-12655 GCA_966211935.1 uncultured bacterium
CACCGCAAAGACAGTTGGACATCCGAATGCATAAAAAGATCATCGTATGCGAACATTGCGGAAGAATCCTTGTTGCGGGCGATATCATTTCTGACGAGGATCAAAGCAAACTTCTCAACGCTTAATATTTTTAAAAACCCCGGCATATTTTTTTCCGGGGTTTTTCTTTATTCCATACATTGTTATTTCGCCGTTCTTTAATTTCCTCCTCCGGAGCAACTGTTTTTTCACATAGATTTTGTCGGATTATTTGCAGATAAGTCAGTTTATATTGCTGTTTTAAAATATTTTCCGCATCTTTGTAAAGTTGTTTTCGCAATACAAAACTGAAGATCCTTTCAGTTTTTTTTCTCCCGGAAATAAAAAAACACTTACATCAGTATAGAATCTCATTGATTTTTTCTTACGATCTACACTATTAACTAAAAAAACAAGTACATGTTTGAAGTACAGGATTTGATGACGAGGCATTTGCCGGAATTGAAAGAGATTGCTCGTAAACTCGGCGTGCCAAGAACCGAAGGAGTGAAGAAACAGGATTTGGTCATGGCAATAGTTGAAGCCCAGGCCGGTAATCCCGCTGAAGCCGAAAAATTACAAAAAGAGCACGGTAAAGGCAGTTCCGACAAGAAATCTACAAAGCGCGTAAAGCTTGAACCGATTGTAGCTGAAGAAGAAGAACCGGAAATTATAACGGAAACGGAAGAAATTAAAGTGGAAGAAAACGGAAAGTCAGAAGAAACTAACAACGAAGAGAAGGAAGAAAAGAAATCCTTTCAAAACGTAATGAATATTCCACCTGATAATTTTGATCTGAATAAAGCCGCTGAAGAAAATCAGAATCCGGTTAACAACCCGGTGAATCCGTTGCAAAAAAGACAGCATCAGCATCCTCAGCAACAGCAACAACACCAAAATCAGAATCAGCCGCAACACCAGCAACATCAAAAACAACCGCAGCATCCTGGTCAGCAGGGTCAGGGGCAACAAGGTGAACATTATAAGCGACACGAGCACGGGCAGCAACAGCAGCAACAACAACCGCAACAGCAGCAACAGAGAAAAAGTGAGCCTATTTACAATTGGGACAATTTAGTGCATGCTGAAGGTGTTCTGGAGATCATGCAGGATGGTTACGGATTTTTGCGCTCAGCAGATTACAATTATCTCAATTCGCCTGACGACGTTTACGTTTCTCAGTCGCAGATAAAACTTTTCGGTTTAAAAACAGGAGATACTGTAAATGGAAATGTAAGACCGCCGCGCGAGGGAGAAAAATATTTCCCCCTCATTAAAGTGAATTCAATAAACGGCCGCGAGCCGGCATGGGTGCGTGATCGTGTTCCATTCGATTATCTTACTCCGTTATTTCCTGATCAGAGATTCAATCTTGCCGCACAAAAAGACGCTTCCATATCGACGAGGATCATGGATATGTTTTGTCCTATAGGAAAAGGTCAACGTGGTCTTATTGTTGCGCAACCAAAAACAGGAAAAACAGTTTTATTGAAAGAAGTGGCCAACGCCATTGCAGCTAATCATCCAGAAGTTTATCTCATTATTCTTCTGATTGACGAGCGTCCTGAAGAGGTAACAGACATGGCCCGCAGCGTAAAAGCCGAAGTAATTTCTTCAACTTTTGACGAGCCAGCGGAAAAGCATGTTAAGATCGCCAACATTGTTTTGGAAAAAGCAAAGCGGATGGTAGAGTGCGGACATGATGTAGTGATCCTTCTGGATTCCATAACACGTCTTGCACGAGCATATAATACTGTATCGCCCGCGTCAGGTAAAGTGCTTACCGGTGGTGTTGACGCAAACGCGTTGCACAAACCAAAAAGATTTTTCGGAAGCGCGCGTAATATTGAAGACGGCGGCTCGTTAACGATTCTTGCAACCGCGCTAATCGATACAGGTTCTAAAATGGACGAAGTAATTTTTGAAGAGTTCAAAGGAACCGGCAACATGGAAATGCAGTTGGACAGAAAGCTCGCGAACAAACGTATTTATCCGGCAATAGACCTTGTTGCTTCGTCAACGCGACGTGATGATCTTCTTGTTGATCCCGCAATGCTGCAGCGTGTCTGGATCCTTAGAAATCACCTTGCAGATATGACACCGGTTGAGGCTATGGAATTTCTGCGTGAAAGATTGAGAAACACAAGATCCAACGAAGAGTTTTTGATCAGTATGAATGGGTAGGAGTCGGGGAGTTTATGAGAATTATGAATAATAGAATCTGATTTATATTGTTGAGTTTCGAATGAAAAACAAACCATTTTTATTTGCGATAATTTACGCGGTTATTTATGTAACCGGTACGCTCGCTCTTTATTTTTCTCAGCGTTTTGAGTTGTTCAACATGGTATATATTATGGGAATGGCAATGCTGATTCCATTTATAATACTGACAATTAAAATACAGCGCGATACTGTTTATAACGGAGTTATCTCCGGAAAAGATGCTGCCAAAGAAGGAATGCGTTTTGTTGTTTACAGCGCTGTATTACTTGTACTGTTTCAAACCGCGTTTTATTATGCGGGATGGAGAGATTTCAAAGCAGAATCAATTCCAGGTTTTATTCGCGAACAGGCCATGATGCTTGACAAGATGGGAAAGCGTCCTTTTGATGAGAAATTATTGCAGACTGCGATTACTGAAGAAGTAAACGGCATAACACTTTTCAAAGAAATAACTTTTGTTTTTATCCGATGCATGGTTGTCGGGATCTTTACTTCGTTTGCAGCTGCTCTGTTTATGAAATCAGGTCAGCGCGCAACCGCTCAGAAAGGAAAATAATTTCTACTTTCTAATAAATTTTACCGTCTTGTTATCATAATTCAGGTAAAACTGCCCCTTGTACAATTTACTTATATCTATGTGGTTGCCGCAACCGCTTAAAATTTTAGAGCCTAATTCATTCCAAATCTCATAACAGGTGTTATAAGGAAAAGAAATAGTATTCTCAATATATGCTTCTGCTGGAATGAAATCATCTGTACTGAAACCTGAAATTTTCAGCGGTTGAGTAAATGAACTTGCCCCATCAGCAATACGAAACCGGTTCTCTCCACTGTGTAAAAAATCTTTTACCTGAAAATAATATACAGTGTCAGTACGCGAAATAATAAATGTGTCAATGACGTTCCACCTGTTCCATCTGAATTGCTGAAGATAATAGGTGTTGGATTTGATTTTCTCTGTCGATTGAAAAACCAAAGAGGAATCCTCCGATAAACTAAGTTTAGAATTTTTCAGAGCAGTGGGTAAATGATGAGGGGGATTTAAAAACTTTGGCTTGCACCCGCAATCGTGAACGAAAGTTATATTAACCGAATCTCCATCTACATAATTCAGTTTCTTCAGATCAAGTAGAAATACTGTCCCTTCCGAAAAAATAAAAGCGCTGTCGTTAATAATTAGCTGCTTCACACAATGACCTTTTTCCCTGCTTATAAAAGGATTCTGAACAAACAGGTCCTTTCCACTGAACAGCCCCGAATACGACTGCCTGCAATCTTGCGCAACTGCAGAAAAATTCAAAAACATCAAAATTATTATAACAGTGGAAATCTTCATATTCTCAATCAAACGTTCTGTCAAAAACTTTATGAAAATATTCGCCCACAAATGGCAGTGGAGCAAATCGTCCCTGCGCGGCGTTAACAACTCCAAGTATCATAAAAACAAATAACCCGATTCCGATAATTATCATTGCCAGCCATCCAATGATAGGAATAAATATAAGAATGAACGAAAATATTCCAAATGCGAAACCACTTACCATAAGTCCAAGTGCCTGCTTCAGATGAAACGCGCCAATGTGTGTTTTCTTATTGTAATGGATGATAAGTCCGATGATAAATCCTAACAGCCCAAAATAACAGATCCAAGCGGCGGTACGCTCTTCATTGGAAATATGATAAGCACCATCAAAATAAAACATCGGCCGCTGATTGTTATACTGATTGTATTGTCCCTGGTTATATTGCCCTTGCTGGAATTGGCCATGGCGGAACTGCTGTTCCTTATTTTGCTGTTCCTTATCATTTGGGTTATTCTGTTCCATTCAAAAATTATTAGTTGCCTGCAACGGCAAAGTTAAGTGCAATTCGCATTACAGGCAGTTCACCTGCTCTTTTGCCCTGGTATTCAGTGAAGATATCAGTGACCCTGTAATAAAAACGAAATTCAAGTTTCTCCAAACCAAACGCGGCGAATCCATGAACAGAATATTCCGAGAGCCAATCAGGATTTCTTAATCTCACGCGCACAACACTTTCTTCATAAGCAGTTCCCGGCGTTGGATACACGTCTTTAATATAGTGAGAAGTTAAAAAGTTCCAGCCCCCTACTGCTCCTGCTTCAATGTATTTTCCAAAATATTTTTTGCGCTTGCTGTAAATGTGCCTGAATGCAACGGCACCGCTTAATTGATTAAGATTGATCTTTTCTTTTTTATGCGATAAGGTATCAGGAAAACGGTTGGAGGGTTGGCGAACGAAATATGAATTGAAATTATAACTCAGGTCAGTGATAAAACAAAGCTTCTTAGTGAGCTTTAAACGGTAGCGTGCGCCAAAGTTCCAGCAAGGACTTTTCCAGTTACGGATCTTCAGCGAATCGCTTTCACTTATTCCTACGGGAATACCGATCTCATAAAACAAATGCACATAGTGTATTCCTTTAATTCCGAATAAAGGCGGCTCAAAAATTTTATCAGGTTCCTCTTCAATAATCAGCTTTTGCGCGTGTATTAAAGAACCCATCCCGATCAGCAACAATAAAAAAAATAATTTCCTCATCAGAATTTTGTCTCTTGCAGATAGCCTTTATAAAAAACTCTCAACGTATAACCCGGTCGCATAGCTTTTTTCGGTATATAAAAAATATTTTCATTCTCAAGTTTAATCACAACATATTTTTTAAGCTGATTATTCTGATCAGCGATATGATAAAATACATAATCCTTTCCATCAAGATCCTCCGCATCTGCTTTCTTCAAAAACTTGCCCTCGCGTTTTATTATTTTTCCGTTATAATAAACACCTTTCGAAGGGCGTATGGGTATGAATTCTGGCCCGGATAGTTGCGGCAACGGTTTTTCGTTCACATAAAAAAATATCGTATCGTTTTTTTCCAGCATTGTTATTGTTGGCTGAATCTTCTGAACAGAATCTTTTTTCTCCTTCAGATCGAAAAAATAATTTGCTTTTGGAACACCATAACCGTGCGCATAATCAAAGTAAGGATAAAGGGAGCCCGACTTTAGCAGATGCTCATACAGCTGATCTTTAGTTAAAGAAGGATTAAGTTGCCACGCGCAGGCAGCGAATCCCGCCACTAACGGAGTAGCGAAGGACGTACCATTCTCCCTGTTTCTTCTAACCTGGTTCGCAACAATTGCCTCTCCTACTCCACATAGTTCCGGTTTTATCCTTCTGTCGAAAGTTGGACCAAGAGAAGAAAACTCACTTCTTAATTCTGTTTCGGGCGAAACAGATCCAATTGAAATAACACCCTTTGCATCTGAAGGAGCAACCAGCGAGCGCCAGTAAGTATCACCTTCATTGCCCATGCTTGTAAAAATCAAAATACCTGCATCAGCAGCCCGTTGCAATGCCTTTGAAGCAAGCACCTGTTCGCCATTCAAATCTTCCTTATCATAATAACCAAAATCAAGTTTAGTGCTGTTGTTAATGATCTTTACACCTTTCTCTTCAAACCACTCAAGCGCTTCAATCATATCCGCGACTTTATGGTAAGTCGCCAGGTAATAATCCGCCTCTGTTGCAAGGCCCAGGTTCAAAGAATCAGTTTTTCCCGCCAGGCAACTTAACACTTCGGTTCCGTGCGCGCGCTGAAAATTCAATTCCATTCCCTGGTCAGAAAATTCCTTGTATTCAATGATGTGTCCGTTAGTAATTAAATGCTCGAGTTCTTTAGTCTTTCTATAACCGCCGAATCCAACATCAAGTACACCTATTTTAATTCCCTTGCCACTGATAGCTGTATTAATGTATCTTTCGCCCTGCATCAAGCCAATTTGTTTTTTCAGAAGTTCCTGCTCGTCTAATTTTCTCTTAACGGGCATTGTTGAAGAAACACTGATCCTGATTTTTGCAGGATAAATTATCTCATGAACAAAATGTGATTGCTGAATTGATCTGATTTCTTCTTCTGAAGCAGAGACATAAACTGCATTGAGCCATTTGCTGGTATTCAGAATTTTTGCGCCGCTGTTTTTAACTGATTCGATAAAAACAGAATTGACCGGTAGTGAAGACGAATCACTAAAATTTATGTTATAATTATAATTCCCTTTATATTTGAACATAACCCAGCATTCCTTTTGAGAGAAAGAGAAAAAGGAAATCAGCAGAGTGAATAAAAGGGCTAAAGGCTTAAACATATTACAACAATACAAAGATACGATGAATATCGATTTAAGAAGTGATACAGTAACGCGACCAGGCAAAGACATGCTTGAAGCGATGATGAATGCAGAGGTTGGCGATGATGTATTCAATGAAGATCCCACAGTTAACAAATTACAGGACAAAGCAGCAGCCATGTTCGGCATGGAAGCCGCATTGTTCTGCGCCAGCGGCACAATGACCAACCAGCTCGCGATAAAATCCCACACAAGACCGGCGGAGGAATTGATATGTGATATAAATTCTCACATTTATCATTACGAAAATGGCGGAATTGCGTTTAACAGCGGTGTACAAGCCAAACTACTTCCTGGTAACAGGGGAAGAATTACCGCAGCACAGGTTGAAGCGGCAATCAATCCCGATCTTGACTGGTTGACAAAAACATCCCTGGTTTGTTTAGAGAATACGATTAATAAAGCGGGAGGGAGCTATTATGATTTTAAGGAAATAAAAGCGATTCAAAAAGTTTGCAGCAAGAACAAGCTAAAACTTCATCTGGATGGAGCGCGTTTATTCAATGCTCTTGCAGAAACGAAAGAAAAACCAACTGACTATGGAAAAGTATTTGACAGCATTTCAATTTGCTTAAGTAAAGGATTGGGCGCTCCGGTGGGGTCTTTAATTTTAGGCGACAAAGATTTTGTCAAACAATGCAGACGATATAGAAAATCGTTTGGTGGAAATATGCGACAGGCCGGATACCTGGCAGCGGCAGGCATTTACGCGCTGGATAACAATGTGAAAAGATTAAAGGACGATCACCGCAAGGCCATGACAATTGCAAAAGAGCTGGAAAAACTTTCTTTTGTTTCCAACATGCTTCCGGTAGAGACCAATATTGTGATCTTTGACGTAGGTGGAAAAATGTCGTACGCTGATTTTGAAAAGAAAATGCGCGGCAAAGGAATAAGAATATCTCAGTTTGGACCGAATACCGTTAGGTTTGTTACTCACCTCGACATTACAGATGAGATGCTGGATGTAGTTGTAAAAACATTGAGGAGCATCTGAGACGGAATGTTTTAAACTTTTCGGCGGGACTCATCTATTCATGCTGCTGACGCTATTGATAATGAACAGCCGGCCCAGTTAGTTTCCTTAGTGGTTTTTAAATCAAAGTTGAATTTTTTTTGAAGGGGCTTTTTTATGGAAGAGTTCCTTCGGGGAGACTTCCTTAGGGAGGCGTTCCTTCGGGGAGACTTCCTTAGGGAGGCGTTCCTTAGAGAAGCGTTCTTTAGAGAAGCGTTCCTTAGGGGAGCGTTCCCTTCCCAAAATCATGCCATGCATCACTTTTTTAAAAATATTTTTATCAACACGAAGCAGATTTACTCCAAATTACAAATGAAAATCAAATCATTTTGAATAAAAATAATTTTCCCCCGGTTGATATCATTACCAGTGTTATTCAAAAGGACAAAATAAATTTGCTTCTTATTCATCTTAAATTTATTCTTATGAGGAAACTAACGCCACTCGAACCAGGCGAATCTTACCACATTTACAGCGACACTATTGCTGATTGCATCGCGTTTAAAAGCGACAGAAATTACTCCTATTTCCAGCAACAGTTTATCAAAATCTTGTTGCCAATCGCTCAAACTTATGCATATTCCTTTTTACCGGATGAATACCATTTCGTTCTAAAAATTAATGACACTAAAAGACTCCGGAAATTTTTTCCGTCTGTAAAGTCCTACCCGCATTTTTTAAGCAGACAAATTGGTCGGTTTACACTTTCTTATACAAACGCTTTCAACAATGAACAGAACAGAAAAGGTTCTTTATTCAGGACTCCGTTTTCGCGAGAAAAATTATTGGACGAATTCCATATCATAAACACAATCCGAAAAATCCATATGCTTCCGGTAGAAAAAAACCTTTGCTCTATGCCCGAACAATGGAGACACTCATCATATAACCGCATCATCAACAATCAACCTTCACTTGTTGCAATTGATAGCAGCAAATGGTTCACAACAATGGATAAGTACATTAAATTTCACGAAGACTATCTGATCAATAAAGCTGCGTGAGTCATTTACTCGCTCTTCACAAACTTTCCGCGAAGAAATCCAGCCCGGGTGTGGATCAAATAAAAATATAAACCGCTTTCAAGATCTGAAGTGTTGATCGTTAACCGCGTTCCCGTAAAACGACTATTGAAAATTGTTTTGCCACTGATATCTATTAAGGTAACTTCATTTTCTCCGACATTCTTTGACAGCTGAAAATTAATTTCATCATCAGCAGGATTTGGATATACCTTTATCTCATCCTGAACAAATTCAACAACTGAAACAAAACTGCAATTAAGATTATTCCTTTCAGTTACGTTAGTATTGCTTATCACACTATATTGCATGGCAGAAAATTGATTGCGACAACTTTTCCTTGAATAACTCATCACATTATTTACATCCGGAGAATACGACATATTATTTGCATCCACACTAGTACCTGTATAAAAACATGCGGTAGAAACATTGCTGCTGCTTAACGTCGGATCTGCCGGTGTATCGCAAATCAAATCTCCTTCCGTTGCGCAATTGCTTCCATCTGCCAGCTCGTTTGCAGAACCACCATGCGTATGAAGTAAACCAAAATAATGTCCGAGTTCGTGCGCCACTGTACTTCCATTGGTTGCGCAGGTACCACTGATAAAAACATAATCCGAACTGGCGGGAAGCGGAGCATACCCACAAACGTAAGATCCATTCTTGAATATTGTATAAGGAAAATACATATTGATCACATCAGTTGTATAATGCTGAGTCAACATGATCCCATGATCGGGAACCGTTTCAAAATAATACAATGAGTCATCGTAAATAATTTCAGGCGGACCGCATTCAACAAATTGAATATTCGCGTTAGCGTAAAAATAATTTACTGAATCTATTTCATCATAAATATTCTGCAATGTAAGAAACGACGTGCTGTCGCTTTTCATCACCAGGTGGATCTGAAAAGGAACATAGGTCATTTGTGCTTTGTTATACGAAGCATCTGACAATGTCATAATACGTTGTTTAAGGGCATTCGCCCATTCTGCGCTGAACTCTGTTCCGCATTCAGCTATTTGCGCATTAGCTGCAGAGAACACAAAAATGAAGGGTAATAATAAATAACGTAACATGGAAAATCTGTATATACGAATGTAAGTATTTTTATCTTTGACGAAAATTACAGCCATGATGTTATCGATGACCGGTTTTGGAAAAGCGTCGGAGGATTTCGGAGACAAGACAATTACGGTTGAGATCAAATCACTCAACAGTAAACAATTCGATCTGAATCTTCGTCTTTCCTCTTTTTACAGGGAAAAAGAAATGGAACTAAGATCTGAAATGCAGAAGCTGCTGGACCGTGGTAAAGTTGATCTTAACATTAATGTGGAATACAGGGCTGAGAATCCTTCTGCAGTAATTAATGAGCCTGTAGCTAAAGCCTATGGCGAACAAATTAAAAAACTCGCGACAGATCTGAATGAAAAGTCCTTTGACCTTATTGGTACAGTTATGCGTTTGCCTGATGTTTTTAAACAGGAAAGACGCGAACTGAGCGAAGACGAATGGAAACAGGTTTGGAAAACAATTGAAAAAGCCATAGCAAGGCTGAATGAATTCCGCAAAACTGAAGGCGCCTCACTTGAAAATGAATTCAAAAAAAGAATTGCAATAATATCTCAACTTTTATCCGAAACGGAGAAACTTGATATGGCGCGCATTCAAAACATCAGGGACCGGATAAAAAATAATCTGGCAGAAGTTATTCCTATCGATAAAATTGACCAGAACCGTTTTGAGCAGGAACTGATTTTTTACATAGAGAAACTGGATATTACAGAAGAAAAAGTGCGTCTGAAAACGCACCTCGATTACTTTTTAAAGACGATGAGTGAGCCCGCGTGCGGAAGAAAACTGAATTTTATTTCCCAGGAAATAGGTCGTGAGATCAACACCATTGGCTCAAAAGCTAACGACGCTCCTATCCAGAAACTTGTCGTGCAAATGAAAGACGAACTTGAAAGGATCAAGGAACAAAGCATGAATGTGTTGTAAAGAGATCAGGTTCGAAATCATCGATTATGCTCATGAAAAAGCTAACCTTAATAATCTTCTGTTCGATTTCAGGTCTATTGTTTTGTCAGACCGATAAAGACACGCTGATTGTAAGTTATTTTTCAAAAGAAAAAATTGTGTGTTTGAATTATTTCTATGGGAAAGAATTTTACTTGAATGAAAATATTCTTACTGATTTTAGTGGTGGTTCGTACACCGTGAAAACAGACAGTAATAGTTTAAAGTTAATCAGGGATATTGTTGGCGTACTTGCTTCAACCCCTCAACAGCCACCAATAGATTCTGTACCTTACATCTACATTTGTCTCATCAAAAACGGAAAAAGAACCATTATTCCATTATCAGCAGTTAAGAGAATCGCGTTAGCGGACAAGGTAATAACATTATTAGAAATTATAAGTAAAAAGAAAAGATCGACAATAAAGAAAATCATTTATTGCAGCGACGAAGGCCCCTTGAAATTTAAAATCGAACAGGAAAAATTCGAGCCACCAAAAATAGGTGAATAGTTTTCTTTATCCGATATAAGAAAGCTTCAGCATATTGGTCCTCCCCTTCTCTTTCATTGGCATGCTGGCAATATTAATTACCAGATCATCCACTTTGACAAAGCCTGCGTTCTTCAGTAACATCTTCAGATCGCTGATAGTTTCATCAGTGCTCACATATCTGTCATAATAGAATCCCTGCACTCCCCACACCAGGCTTAATGCTGTGAGCAATGAAGTATTATCAGTAAAAATAAAAATGCCTGACTTCGGTCGGTGACTCGCAAGCTTGTAAGCAGTGTATCCGCTGTTTGTCATGGAAATGATCGCTTTCACATCAGCGTAATGCGCCATCTGGCACGCGGTAAAACAAATACTGTCTGTTATATACGTTACGTTTTTCTTCTCCGGCGCGTGCTCTCTCCAATACAAAGATTCTTCTGCTTCAACACGCGCAATAATTCTGCGCATGATCTCAATTACTTTTACCGGATATTTTCCCACAGATGTTTCCGCACTCAGCATAACAGCGTCCGCTCCATCCATTACCGCGTTGGCAACATCATTAACCTCGGCTCTTGTTGGCGCGTAATTCGTGATCATGCTTTCCATCATCTGCGTTGCAATAATAACGGGCTTACTCGCGTTGATACATTTTTTTACTATCATCTTCTGCATTACAGGAACTTCTTCCAAAGGCAGTTCTACTCCAAGATCTCCACGCGCAACCATTACGCCGTCCGTAACCTCAATTATTTTATCTATCTCACGTATCGCTTCAGGCTTCTCAATCTTCGCAATAACTCTCGACTTTTTTCCTTTGCTGCGAATAATATCCTTCAACTCCACTATATCTGTTACTGTTCTTACGAACGACAATCCTATCCAGTCAAAATCATGCTCAAGCGCGAAATCAAGATCACGCAGATCCTTCAAGGTTAAGCTTGGCAGTGAAACTTTTGTATTCGGAAGATTAACGCCTTTTTTTGAAGAGAGAATTCCTCCGTTCACAACCACTGTCCTCACTTCATCCTTTCTATTCGTATGAAGTACTTTTAAGGTGATCTTACCATCGTCTATCAACACGGTCTCGCCTTCGTTCACATCCTGCGGAAATTGCTGGTAGGTAATATAAACTTTGTTCTCATTTCCTTCCATCTCCTGGGTAGTGATGATCATTTCACTCCCTGCTTTTAGCTCAACACCGTTATTTACCACGGTTCCTATCCGAAGTTTAGGTCCCTGCAGATCCGCCAATATACCAACGTGTTTATTCAACTTCTTCAGCGCGCGGATGTTTTGTACAGCGTCTTCCACTGCTTTGTAATCTCCGTGAGAAAAATTTATGCGACAGATATCGAGTCCTTCGTTGAACATTTGTTCCAGCACATTTATATCCGCTGTGGCTGGACCCATGGTGGCCACTATCTTTGTTTTATTCTCTGTAGGGTCGTGTTTCATATTTTAAAACAATAAATTATTTTTTGAAGCCAGGCTTTCCGGATCAATTTCTTTAATATTAATAATCACATTATCTTTTTCCAGGCCCGATTTGATCGCTGCAATATCCGCGTCAGAAAAATCACCACTCAGTAAAAGAAAAAAATCCGCGTCTTCTTTTTCGGGAATCAATCTTCCCTTTTG
>CBIHPU010000037.1:0-12654 GCA_966211935.1 uncultured bacterium
TCAACATTTCCCACTGCTGATGATATTTTTGCATGGGAAGATTACGTAGGCGCTTTGCAGGCATACCTGAAAATTGAAAAAAAGGGACAGGCGGATGATCATGTAAAAAGAAGATTGGGCGAATGTTATCTGAAAATTCATGATGACAAGTCTAAAGCAATCCCTTACCTGGTTCAGTTTTACAATCACGATAAGGAGGATCCGAAGTTGTTCTTGAATTGGCGCAGGCTTATCATTATACCAACCAGTTTGAAAAAGCGATTCATTTTTATAACATGTATCGTAAAACACTGAAGAAGCAGGAGGATATTGATAAAGTTGACCGTTATATTGAGTGTGTGGAAACAGCGAAAGAAATGGTAAAACATCCGGCTCCTGTAATCTTCGAAGATCTGGGTAAGGAAGTCAATACAAAGTACGCTGAATATTATCCGTTCGTTACCAAAGACGAAGGGACAATGTATTTCACTTCCAGGAGAAATGAATGCGTGGGCAATGAAAAAAGTGTTTACGGATATTTTACTTCGGATATTTTTGTTTCGAAAGTAAAGAACGGGCAATGGCAGAAGGCAAAAGGACTGGGTCCTTTGTTCAATACTGCGTTTGATGAAGAATGTGTCGGCATCTCTTCTGACGGAAAAAACATGGTTGTGTTTGTGAATCGTCCCGAATTAGGTTACGACCTTCTTCATGCTGAATATGCTCCGAAACGAAATAATTTTAAAAAGCCTGTTGTGTTTGAAGATCCTATCAATACAGAGTATGGGGAATTTGAAGGATGTTTTTCTTCTGATGGAAATTCATTTTATTTTGTGAGCGACAGGAAAGACGGACTTGGTGACGCGGATATTTATGTGAGCCATCGTCTGCCTAACGGTTACTGGGGTGTGCCTGTCAACCTGGGACCATCTGTGAACACAAAATATACGGAAGGGTTTCCGGTTATTTCTTCAGATGGAAAGACATTGTTCTTCGCTTCGCAGGGACATAGAAACATGGGTGGTTTCGACATCTTCAGGAGCAAATGGGATTCAGTAAATAGTGTGTGGACACCCGCCGTGAACATTGGTTACCCAATCAATACTACAGATGATGACATGATGTATTCTGTTGCAGGAAACGGAAGAGACGGTTATATCTCTCAATGGAGAAAGGGTGGAATGGGCGACCTTGATATTTATAAAGTGATCTTCACCGATGTTGAGCCTTTGTTATCTGCAATTCACGGCAAAGTAACTTCACTCGATACAACGCTGAAAAAACTGGAGTCGACAATCACCATTTCAAACGCGAAAACAAAACAGGAAATTGAAATGAAAGATATCAGTCCTGAATCGTGTAAATATGTTTTTATTGTTGAGCCGGGAAAGTATACTTTTAAAATTTCCTGCGCCGGCCATAAGGATTTTATTCAGGATATAAATGTCTATGACAAATCAGACTATAAGGTTGAGATAGAAGCGAATTTTGTTCTTGAACCGGTAAACTGGAAACCACCTGTTACGCCTAAAAAGGTTACTGCAAAAAAGTAACACGCATTAAAAATTACTCATCTTTTCTTCCGCTTTGCTTTAAATACTAATTTTAAGGCTTGTGAAACCTAAACTCCTGTTTGTCACCAGCCGTATTCCATGGCCCTTGGATAAAGGAGACAAATTGCGTGCCTATCACCAGCTCAGATCGCTTTCATCTTACGCCGATGTATATCTTTTCAGTGTTAATGATCTCGGTGAAGTAGCAGGCGCGGAACAGGAGCTTAAAAAGTATTGTAAGAAAATTCATTTTGTAAATATTACTAAAGCGCGCGTTGCGCTGAATGTTTTCAATGCTTATTTCTCCGGTATTCCTTTGCAGGTTGGATATTTTTATAATAACGCGATACAAGCGGAGTTCAATCGCTTCGCGGACGAAGTAAAAGCCGACGTGATTTTTTGCCAGTTGATCAGAACAGCTTTGTTCGTGCAGAACAGAAAGGAAAGAAAAGTGCTGGATTACATGGATGTTTTTTCCAAAGGTGTTGAAAGAAGAATTGATAAAGTGAATATGCTGATGCGTCCCGCTTTTCAAATGGAGTACAAGCGTCTTCTTTCTTTTGAAGAAAAAGTTTTTAAGTGGTTTGATGAAAGAATAATTATTTCTAATCAGGATAGAGATCTCATTCCGCATTCGGAAAAGAAAAAGATCAGGGTTATTCCGAATGGCGTTGACACTTCTTTTTTTAAACCTATGGAATCGCCGAAGGAATTTGATATTCTTTTCAATGGCAATATGCAGTATCCTCCCAATATAGAAGCTGCAGAATATTTATGCACCCAGGTATTGCCGTTGTTGCGCCGTAAAAAGCCGCACATTAATATTTTAATATCCGGAACTTCTCCTTCACCTCGCGTGCTTGCTTTAAAAAGCGACAATGTTGTAATCAGCGGAAGAGTTCCTGATGTGCGTGACAATTTCGCGAAAAGCAGAATACTCGTCGCCCCAATGCAAAGCAGTATTGGTCTTCAGAATAAATTATTGGAAGCCATGGCCATGGGAATTCCGTGTGTGACATCTACTCTTGCCAATAACGCGCTCAACGCTGTTCCGGAAAAAGAAATCCTGGTCGCAGACAAACCAGAGGAATATGCAGGTAAGATTTTTACTCTGCTTGAAAATGAAAACCTGTACAAGGATATCAGGCACAACGCGCTGAACTTTATTGAAAATAATTGTTCCTGGGATAAAGTGAATGCTGAACTTAAAAAAGTGCTTTTTGTCTAAGCGCTTTTCATGATCGTATAATTCCGGGCTTCCTGTATTTTGTTTTTTTCAAAAGAGGTTTTTATTCTTTCCCAGGTCTGAGACTCAACACTCACTTTATCATTAGTGTGAGTGAAAAACCTTATTACCAGATTGAGCGTATCATTTCCAAAACCAGCAACCAGTATCTGTGGTTCAGGAGTTTTCATAATGCGTTCATCAGAGTAAATCACTTCCGCGATAATTTTTCGAACTTCTTCCACCTTGTGAGTTGAAAGTACGCGAAGCTGAATCTCTGAACGAACATCGCCGCGCGAAGAGTTGTTCACGATCACGCCATTGGATAAAAGTCCGTTCGGGATGATCACTGTTTTATGTTCAGCCGTAACAAGAATTGTGTTGAAGATCTGAATATCCTTTACTTCGCCCGAGTAATTTGCCGCTTCTATAACATCACCAACCCTGAATGGTTTGAAAGTTAATATCAATGCGCCGCCTGCAAAATTGCTGAGACTTCCCTGCAGCGCAAGGCCAATTGCCAGACCTGCCGCTCCCAATATGGCTACCAGCGAGGTGGTGTGAATTCCTATCATTCCCGCTACAGTAACAATAAGTAGAATCTTCAGCGCTACGCTGATTGTAGTTTTTAAAAAACTGTGCAGGGAGCGATCCATGTTCTTTTTCTCCATTCCTCTCACTGTGAGATTCACTATCCGTTTTATCAGCCACCATCCGATAATTAAAACGATAAGCGCCAAAGCGAGTTTGGGAAGATAGGTTACTGAAAGATTCAGCATCTTCTCGTAAAATGAATTGAGTTTGTCTGTGATCATGCAGCGCAAAAATATAAAAGATCACCGGCCTGCGCCTCATTTTACAAGGTTATTTTTTATGTTTTAGAGTACCTACGTGAGAAATGAAGAATTTCTGATTATTTAAAAAAATTATTTTCAGTGCAATCTTTTACCTTTGTCGCATGAATCATAAAATTAACGTGGAAGGAATCCGGTTGTATGGTTATCACGGCTGTTTGCCGGAAGAGGGACGCATAGGACAGGAATATAGAATTGACGTTTATATTGAAATGGATTTTTCTGAGGCGGCACAAACTGACGAACTGAATAAAACGGTTGATTATTGCGTGGTTTATGAAATAGCAAAGCGTGAAATGGCAATCAGATCGAAGCTTATAGAACACGTTGCGCGTCGCATTAAAGAAAGCCTGTTAAAAGAAATTTCCCTGATTGAAGATGTTCGCGTCAAGGTAACGAAGTTCAATCCCCCTATGAACGGGAACGTGGAACAGGTGAGCGTGGAAATATAACAACTCCCTGACTCAATGACTATCCGACTCAATGACTCCTCGACTCCAAGACTCCCAGACTTTCCGTATCTTCGCACCTGATTTTTGAAAGAGGACATTACATATCTGGGAGAGCATTTGTGGGCAGGAAATCTCGGGAACGCGTTTATTTCTCTTGCCTTCGCGTCTGCTCTGATCGGCGCAATTTCTTACCTGGTCGCGCATTATAATCCGTTAGAACAAAAATACAAACGCATCTCGCGCATTTTTTATGTGCTGCACGCGTTTTCCATTTTCGGAGCTATTGGCACCATGTTCTTCATGATGATCAATCATTATTTCGAATATGCTTATGTATGGAAACATACAGACATGCAGCTGGAAAAACGTTATCTCTTCGCTGCCTTCTGGGAAGACCAGGAAGGAAGTTTTCTTCTTTGGGCATTCTGGCACGCGGTAATCGGATTGTTTTTATTGTTCCGCTCAAAACAGTGGGAAGCTCCGGTGATGATGACGCTCTGTCTTGTTCAGGTGTTCCTTACAACAATGGTAATGGGAATTTATATTGGCGATGTAAACATCGGTACCAATCCTTTTATCCTCATGCGCAATCACCCGCAGTTTCATAATATTCCATTGTTTGCAAATGTGATTGAACAGAATGGTCAGAAAGTAGTTGATTATTTACCAAAGCTCATTCCTACCGCAAGAGGTATGAATCCGCTGCTGAAGAATTACTGGATGACTATTCACCCGCCAACATTATTTCTTGGTTTCGCGCTCACCGTTGTTCCGTTCTGTTTTTCTGTTGCCGGGTTAATGACGCGCCTGCATAAAGAGTGGCAGCGTACAGCTTTGCCATGGGCCTTTGCAGGTGTAATGGTTTTAGGAACAGGAATTTTAATGGGAGGAGCGTGGGCCTATGAAGCTTTAAGCTTTGGCGGATTCTGGGCATGGGATCCGGTAGAGAACGCGTCTTTTGTTCCCTGGCTTACATTAGTTGGAGCAGCGCATTTAATGATGGTAAATAAAGCGCGCGGCACATCGTACTTCGGAACTTATTTATTTTCTGTTTGCAGTTTCATTCTTGTTTTGTATTCAACTTTTTTAACCCGTTCCGGAATTTTGGGTGAATCATCAGTTCACGCCTTTACTGATCTTGGAATGGAAAGACTGCTGATCTATTTTGTGGTTGTGTTTATTATTCTTCCGGTAACCTTAATGCTGGAGAAAACACAATTACGTGTTGGTTACTTTTTGTTTTCTGTTTTTGGAATAGCTACTGCGGAAATATTGTCCGCATATGGAATTGGGATCCGCACACCCGTGTACCTTACCTGGTGCTTCGCAACTGTCGCGCTTATTTTTTACCAGTACTTTAAAACGTGGGTGGATGAATCCGGAACAGAAGAGAGTACATGGAGCCGTGAATTCTGGATGTTCATTGGTTCGCTGATACTTTTTATTCTTGCGCTAACAATAGCGGGAATTACTTCCTTCCCGGTATTCAATCGTTTATTCGATACAAAGCTCGCCGTAAAGCACAACGGAATAACAGTATTCAACACGTTAGGAATGATCTTTGGAATTTTCATTCTAATTCTTATCGGTGTAACACAATATTTAAAGTACAGGCACACCGACATGAAAAAGCTTGCGCGCAATTTTGTGATATCAACTATACTTGCTTCGCTTCTTACGTTAGTAATTATTTTAAATTATTTTGATCGTGCAATGTGGGAGATCGCCACGCCATCACAGAAATCCGCGTTCTTCATTGCTCCAATATTCGCGTTTGTATCCTGCTTCGCTTTTTTCGCGAACATCGAGTATGTTATCAGGATACTGAGTGGAAAAATTAAAAATTCAGGATCAGCTATTGCGCACGCCGGTTTTGCACTGATCATGCTGGGCTGTGTTATTTCTAATTCCGGAAAACGGGTGATCTCGCGTAACACATCCACAAGAGATGTTTCAGTTCTGGGCGAGAAGTTCAGCAACAACTCCAATATTTTTCTTGCGGTTGGAGATACCTTGAAGATGGATGAATATTACGTTACGTATAAAGGCAGGAAGAAGAAAGACATTCACATTCTCTTTGAAGTGGAATACTTCAAGCTTAAAAACAACAAGCTCGAACACGCTTTCACTTTATATCCAAAAGTGCAGTTGAACAAGCTGATGGGAAATGCTCCTGAGCCGGGAACAAAACATTTTCTGTCGAAAGATATTTACACAGATATTACGCATGCAGAATTGCTGGAGAAAGAAGAACTTGATTTGCAGGGAGGCTGGACCGCTACAGAAAACAATGTGCTTCATGTAGGCGATACACTATTCACCAACGAATATATTATTACGCTGGACGCATTGGAAACAAGTCTGAATGAAGAGGAATATAAAAAGCAGGATTCATTGATAAGAGTGAAGGCAGTAATGAGCGTGCGTGATATGAATAACAAAGTTACCCGTGCTTATCCTGAATATGTGTTACGTAACGGAATGGTTGAGGCTGATGATTATGTTGATGAACAGCTTGGATTGAAATTTGTTTTCTGGAAGATAAATCCGGAAACTGGTAGCGTGGAGATCACCTTGTCGCAGAAGGTTTCAAAGAAACTTGATTATGTGGTAATGGAAGCTTTTGTTTTTCCATGGATAAATATTCTCTGGACAGGATGTGTGGTGATGATTCTCGGAACCGCGCTGGCCATTGTGCAGCGTGTGCGCCGTAACCGTAAAAAGGACACCGTAAAAGCACACCGCGTTGAAAGCTGAAGAAAATAATTCATTCGTGATTGCTGGAGCCGGTAACCTGGCTTTTCATCTTGCATCCGCGTTAATAAGTAAAGGATATTTATTAAAACAGGTTCTCGGTCGCACCGAAGCAAACACAAAAGCTTTTGCAAAAAAATTTAAAGCTCCTTATACGACAGACCTGAAAAAGATAGATCGCAGCGCTTCATTTTATTTATTGTGTGTGAATGATGACAGTCTTGCAAATATTTCAGGCGTATTAAAATTGGGAGATAAACTTGTCATCCATACTTCCGGATCGATCGCTGTAAGTGTTTTGTCAACTGCATCGTCGAATACTGCGGTGCTTTATCCCTTATATACTTTTACCGCCGGAGATAAAGTGAATTTTAAAAACGTTCCGGTTTTTGTAGAGGGAAATAATGAAAGATCGTTGAAGAAGGTAAAGAAGATCGCGCAATCCATTACTAATCATGTAGCTAAACTTTCTTCTGATAAACGGGCAAAGCTTCATGTTGCTGCGGTGATGACGGCTAATTTTTCAAATTACCTTTTTACACTGGCGAATGACTTTCTGAAAAAGGAAAAAGCAGGCAACATCAAAGATTTACTTCCGCTTATAAATAAAACAGTAGAGAAGTTGGAAGAGCATTCTCCCGAATCAGCGCAAACAGGACCAGCGCGTCGTCACGATAAAAAAGTTATTCAGAAACATAGAGCTATTTTGAGAAAATATCGGGAGCAGGAAAAAGTTTATAGGTTATTGTCTTCAGGAATAGAAAAACGTTACAATAAAAAGAAATGAATTTTAAGGCGAGATTAAATAAAGTAAGCACATTTATTTTTGATGTGGATGGAGTGATCTCTGATGAGAAAGTTTATTTTCTTGGTGAAGAGCCGATAAAAAGTTTTAACCTGAAAGACGGATACGCGTTGCAGCTCGCTGCAAAAAAAGGTTACAACATTTGTATAATCTCCGGTTCGCGCTCTGAAGCGCTAAAGCAACGACTCGAACGCATCGGTATTCAGCATTTATTTTTTTCTCAGCACGATAAGCTTCAGTGTTATAAAGATTTCATCGCGGAGCACGATCTTAAAGATGAAGAAATTGTATATATGGGTGACGATCTTCCCGACTGGGAAGTGATGAAAAGAGTAGGGGTGCCGGTGTGTCCAAAAGACGCGTCACCTGAGATAAAAGAGATCAGTATTTATATTTCCGGAAGAAAAGGCGGACACGCATGTGTGCGTGATATCATTGAACAGGTAATGCGCTGCCAGGGCAAGTGGGAAATTAGCGGGTGGTGAGTTCTATTGACACTTGAATTCGATAACTTTAGGCACATCACGCGCTTCTCCTTCCCAATTCCATTCATTACCGCAACCGTTAGCCCAAACAACGATGTGGTGGCTCGGCCTGATATCAAAAGACAATAAAGCCTCTCCGTTGCCGTCGGTAGTGCCACTGACAACCGGCACGCCACTACTATGTTGAGTATCATGTACCCCGCAAGTTGTATTAATAAATGGTGCGCCTGTATTTTTATTTTTTGCTATTACCTTAACCTGGTAATTTCTGCTGCACGAAACTGCAACCAGCATCAGCAGACTGACAGCGATGATTTGTAATTTCATGTATCTAAAATAGAAAAAAACCCGTAGTTAAATAATGAATAGTCCTGCAATTGTATGAATTTGAATAAACAGAGTTGAATAGAATATCATTTTTGATTATGATAGTTGGGTTCAAAGACATTCTTCCAATAAATCTGGCAGGCTATTATACTTCCTGGACTCATAGGGAAAAATACTTTCACTTGCTTTGTGTGCAGGGTTTTCTTATTTTAATGTTTCAAAGTATTAAATGGGAAAGCTCTATTGCACGATATTTTGTCTTTGTCTTATCTCTGCAGGTGTTTTCTATTCCTGCAAAAAAGACCCGCCTTTATCACCCGGAAGTGGAGATGCGGTAACGCACTTTAATAAAACCACACTTGATTACTGTTTTTTCAAGCCAGGTTCCTGGTGGGTTTACGAGGACAGTGTGAGCGGTAAACGCGATAGTGTTTATGTTACTTTCTCCTCATTAAACAATGATACTATTACTGAAGAAGGCAATCTGGGTTATACTGGAATCTTCGAGCGTTTTTATGTTTACACAAACTGGTCTTATCTGAATTATACACAGAAGCAGTACGCCCATACGTCTTTTTTTATGCATTCGGATCACGAGGAAGTAAAATACTATCGTACTAAGATTGGTTATGGCTCTGGTACAGAAGTTTTCTTTTCTACAAGATTTGACAACGGCTATACTGGTGGCGACTGGCCAGGCTATTATACTTCGTTGGGGTATTATGATAGTTTAAAAATAGGTAATACCTGGTTTAAACAAGTGGCTCCTTTCTATAATGATGGAAACTCAGCTGAGGAAGGCAGTAAAACCTATCTATATTTTGCAAGAAATATCGGTCTTGTCCAACGCGAAGTTCTTGATAGCACTCAAAATTGGCAGCTGGTAAGCTGGCATATTGAGCAATGAATAATAAAAGTATCGCTTCGTTTTTACTCAATCACCATTAATAATAAAGGCAAATCTCAGATATTAAATTAAACTGGAGAATTGGCGCATTAATATATTCGATGTCAACATCTCTTGAACTGCTTCCCTTAAAAAATTTAAGATAAAAGACTTATTTTATTCAGCGGCTTTTTTAATGTGGGGAATGATAATACCTTCCGGGAAAATTAATTTCGAACAACAACAAATTTGGTTTTCTTTACATAGGTGCAATTAATTCACTAATCGTTTTTCCGGTAATGAAAAAGATAATTCCCTTAATTCTCTTATTAATTTCTTCCTGCAAGTCGATGTTGTACAATCTCCCGGATCCTCCTGCATACATTGCCAACGTAAGCAACGTTAATTGCAACGCGGAGAGAAATGATTCCAGAGCAAGTTTTTTTCTTGGCGGCAACCACGCGGAAGCTCAAGCCACTTTTAATATAACGGATAATCACGCGGTGCAGTTTAATACCTACCAGGGATTTGCAAAACGTTTTGTATTGAACGAACTTGCTTACTCTCAAAATTTTCCGGTCCTGGATGATAGAAGAGTTAACCTTACGGCCGGTTACGGGTACGGAACACTTACTTACAACGAAAGCAGAGATTATTCCGCAAGCGCTAGTTCTTATGCGCCCTTCTTCGAAAAAAAATATGACATACGTTCATTTTTGCACAGAGTATATATTCAGCCGGCTTATGTTTTCGAAAACTTTAAAGGCACTAAATTCATGATGAGTACACGCCTTTCCGGAATTTTATATCCTGTTTATTATTATAACCTGACTGAAACAAAACAGATCGGTAGCATGACCGAGGTGTTGAAGGTGGATTCAATAAACGCAAAGAATAAATTATCATGGGTCCTTGATCCTGCCTTTACAATTGTAAAACAGGGAAAATATCTGGGCGTTTATATGCAGTGTCAGTTCACTGTACCTCTTTCCAGAAAAGATGTTTATAATGAACATCATCTTATCGATGCTTATTTTCCTTTGCTAAGTCTCGGTCTGACCTTGAACATCGATGGGGCATTCCGGAAAGATTAACCTCTTTACTCACACTTAAATTCGATTTCTGAAGGTAAATCGCGCGCTTCTCCTCTCCATCTTACATCAAGGCAGCTTGAGTTACCACCAAGCGTTACGGTAATAAAATGACCCGGATTCACATTAAACGACAATATCGCTTCCCCATTGTTATCGGTAGAAGCATTTAAAACTAAAGCGCCGCCGTCTCTGTGTTCGTCATCAGTAACGTAGCAGTTCCGGTTGGTTAACGGCGCGCCGGTATTTTTATTTTTTGCTACAACCTTTACCTGGTGATTTTTGCTGCACGATACTGCGAATAATAGCAGTAGTGTCATAGCGACGATTTGAAATTTCATATAACTAATTTAGAAGATTTCTGGCCGGCCGCGCCGTTAAATAATAAATAAATCAACCACCTTAACTCATTTTTCGTCGGTAATTTTGACTAGTGGCGCGCAAAAGCCCATTTCCCGCCCCTTTTCGTATTTTAGAGCCCGCTTATCATCCCTACTTTAGTGCCAGACGAAAAAAAGATAAATCCTTTCATTGCATTTCTTAAGCTGATCCGCATTGAAAATCTGCTGATCATTGCGGCAACTCAATATCTGTTTGAATATTTTGTTGTGGAGAAAGTCTTTTTTTATCCTGACCAGATCCTTAAAGCATATTACGCGCAGGGCGGGATAGAGCCGCCACTTCATTTCGGAAGGCAGTTGTCACATTTTCACTTTTTCCTGCTTTCACTCTCCACCGTAATGATTGCTGCGGCCGGTTATATCATCAATGATTACTTTGACGTAAAAACAGATCGCATCAACAAACCCGGCAGGATCGTTATAGATCGCGGCATAAAACGCAGGGTTGCAATGGTTGCGCACACGCTGATAAATTTAATTGGAATCGGGCTGGGTTTTTATGTCGGGTATAAGTATGGAAATTATAAGCTTGGCGCCATTCATGTCATCATCGCGCTGATGCTTTGGTTCTATTCAACCAATTTCAAGAAAATGTTTTTTATAGGAAACATATTGGTCGCGTTAATGACCGCCCTGGTTCCTGTGATAGTCGCGTTATATGAAACGCAGGCGATGAAAATGAATATTGAAAATTATTCTCTTATCGATAAATTATTCAATGGGTTTATAACCTCGGTTGATATAGATTTTCGGATTCCGTTTTATTATTCACTTGTGTTCGGATTGTTCGCGTTTCTTTCCAACCTGATGAGAGAGATTGTAAAAGATATGGAAGATTTTGTGGGAGATATGGAAACAGGGGGAAGAACTGTGCCGGTTTTGCTCGGGTATAAGGCAACAAAAAATATTGTGCACGTAATTAATGTGCTGACAATTTTTTTGCTTGTTGCGGCCGCAACACGTTTTGCCCAACCGGAACAGGAATATGTGTGGTACAAATTGAATAAGGAAAGTGATCTTATTTCTGCATCTTATCTTTTAATTCTGCTTGTTGTGCCCCTTGTTATTTTTTCTTTCATGCTGCGAAGAAGCGACACGCCGAAAAAATACAGGCAAGCAGGAATGTTTCTTAAATTTGTGATGCTGGCCGGGATTTTGTTTTCATTTATAATCTGGTATAGCTACACTAAAGAATCCGCATGAAGTCGATAAGACATTACAATATTACTATCAAAGGAAAAGTGCAGGGAACAGCATTTCGTTTTAACGCGCAGATGGAAGCCGCGCGCTATGATCTTAACGGTTTTGTAAAGAATCTTCACAATGGTGATGTGTATATTGAAGCGGAAGGAGAAGAAGAGAATCTCAACCGTTTTATTTCATGGTGCCAGTCAGGTCCGCGATTAGCCCAGGTTGAAGAGGTGATTGCTGTTCAGGATACGTTGAAAGACTTTAAGACGTTTGAGGTGAAGAGGTGAGAGTTTAGAAAGTTACAAGTTGGAAAGTTGGAAGGTTTAGAAAGTTGGAAGTTTAGAAGGTTTTGAAAGTTGAAAGTTTCAAACATCGCGCTCTCCGCGTGAAATTTTTTTGGACACAAAGTGCACGAATGTCGCACAAAGCTCACGAAGAATATTTTTTATCCAAAACACTGCGCTCTCCGCGAGAAATTTTTTGGACACAAAGTGCACGAAGGTCGCACAAAGCTCACGAAGAATATTTTTTATCCAAAACACTGAGCTCTCCGCGAGAAATTTTTTTGGACACAAAGTGCACGAAGGTCGCACAATGCTCACGAAGAATATTTTTTATCCAAAACACTGCGCTCTCCGCGAGAAATTTTTT
>CBIHPU010000038.1:0-12474 GCA_966211935.1 uncultured bacterium
TTTGAACCATTCCTTTAAGATCGAAACACACCTGGAGATATTGCAGAAGAAAAATTCTTGCTTCCTCTTTCACCTGCTGATTGAGATCGCCCTGCTGTTCTTTCCTCTGCGAAAATTTGATCACATTCTCATCTGCCAGTAATCCACGCGTGTTTATTTTTGAAGTCAGCACAAGACCATCAAGTGACCGAAGTCGTGATAACGCGACATACGCTTGTCCCGGCGCAAAGGCCTGACCAATATCTATGATCGCTTTATCAAAAGTGAGTCCCTGGCTTTTATGCACCGTAATTGCCCACGCAAGCCTGAGGGGAAACTGCTTAAAGGTGCCCGCTGTTTTTTCTTCTATCTCATTACTGGAGCTGTTCAACTCATATTTTACATTCCGCCATTCAAAGCGATCGACTTCCACCGGCAATTTTTCTCCTTCGCACTTTACCCTGATAGACTCTTTTTTCTTCTCGCTATCAAAAATAAAATCTACAACAGTTCCGGTCTTTCCGTTGAAAAAACGCTGAGCGCCGGTAGGATCGTTTTTCACAAACATCACCTGCGCGCCTATCTTCAGTTCCAGTTTCTCTTCGGCAGGATAAGCGTATTCAGGAAAATCACTTGAGATTGACGCTTTAAATATTTTCGATTTTGCGGGAAGCGCGGACAATTTTGATAGATTGATCTCAGCAGCTTTGTTATTGTGTGTTGTGAGTGTGATGATCCGTTCTTCGGAAGAGGGAACGTAGCCGGGTTTGTAATAATTATTCAACAGCACAACATCATCAGCGTTTAAAATATTATTCCTCAGATTATTTAACAAGCTGACGAATCGTTCATCTTTCTGCCGGTAAATTTTGTCGAGCTCCACGTACACCGGCTTATGTTCTTTCAGCGCGCGCGCCTCAAAAAAGAAAGCGCTGTTATAGTAGCGTGAGAGAATATCACGTTCTTCGTTTCTAACTACAGGAGGAAGCTGCAGCAGATCGCCAATGAAAAGAACCTGCACGCCGCCAAACGGCAAATGGGATTTCCTTCTCACCTGTTTCAGCCGGTGATCAAGCATATCAAGTAAATCCGCGCGCAGCATGCTCACCTCATCAATAATGAGCAGTTCAAGTTCGCGGATCAGTTTCTGCCGTGCGGCGCCCATTCGCATTTTATACATCAGCGAATTGGGAGTTGTGATGACGATGTTCGGTGGAAAATTCTCCGGTGAGGAATTATCAGGAATAAAACAAGAAGGTGGAATCTGGAAAAAGGAATGAATAGTCGCTCCTCCGGCGTTAATGGCGGCTATTCCTGTCGGCGCCACAATTACCGCTTTTTTGTGTGTACTGGAAACGATACTACGTAGAAAAGTCGTTTTGCCTGTTCCGGCTTTACCGGTGAGGAAAACATTTTTATTGCTGTGATTAATAAAGCGCGAGGCGATTTCTGCGGGAGAAAGATTTAATTGATCGGGGGCTTGCATGTTATTATTATCCGGGTCTTCTGCATTAAATATTACGGGCTGAATCAAAATTATAAAAAACCAACAGGCGACATCCGATTAATTGCATGTGATAGAATAAATATTTTTATTAACAAACCAAGATTTTTCATTTACATTTTTGTATGAAGGATTTTTATCGGTGAGAGAAAAAACAGGTAGTCGCTATGCGACCAGATAAAAAACCTGAAAATTTTTTAAGGCAACCCATAGATTGTCGCTAACACGACTGCAAACCCACACAACAAATGTGATTTGAAAAAAATAATGGCAATCGATATGTCGGGATGGTTGTTCCCAACGCGACTGCAAAACACAATTAATAACTATGATTTGAAAGTTAATTGTAGCCCTATTGGCTTAGTGCAGCAATTGTTTGTGAGTCGCGCTGGCGACAACCTATGAGTAATTCGATGATCTCAGACAGATAATCGTGATCGCGTAGCGATTACCTCTGCCGGTAACGATAAAATGTCAGGAAATAAATTTCCCCCTGCACTTTTTAAGCATGCTGGTAAAATTCTTTTCATTGGTAACTAACGCTCTCTGTATTCGGCGCGCATAATAAATACTGTCCAGAATTTCTTTTTGCTTTTCTTCGATGTGCTGCTTTTTTTCCTGAATCTCTTCCTTTTGTCTCTCAACCTCAGCTTTCTGAGCAAGAATAATTTTATTCTTCCTTTTATTAAGCACAAGACTTCTGAAAATTACTAATCCCATCAAAGCAGCAAGAACGAAGCCTCCGATAAAAACATTTCGCTGCAATGCCTTGCGCGCGGAAACAGCCTGCTCACTTTTTAATTCTGACTCTTTGACTTTATACGCCTGATCCTTTTTTTCAGATTCATACTTCGCGCTCATCTCATTTATCTGGCGGCTGTTCTCAACATTCATCACAGAATCCTGCAAAGCCGAAAACATCTTGTGCGATTCATATGCTTTACTGAAATTACCTTTAGCCGCATAAGCTGCCGCCATTTCCTTATATGCATGCAACAACGTTTCCCTGTTATTTGTTTTGTGTCCGTAATAAACCGCAAGCTGAAAATATTCAAGCGCCTTATCATAATTCTTCAAATCATAATAAATAATGGCAATGTTGCAAAGCGGAACACAAAACTCCATACTATCGCCTATCTGTTGTCTGATTTTATACGAAGACAATAAATATTTTAATGCAGATTGCAGTTTTGCTTTGTCTTGCGATAAAGAATCTTTTTTTGCCTGTGCAATGTAAATATTACCAATGTTGTTATAATTTACAGCCAGCCAGTTACTGTTTCCCGTTACCTCATTTATGGCAACTGCTTTTAAATAATACTCAAGGGCCGCGTTATACTCTTTCTTTCCTTCATACACCATTGCAATATTGTTCAGAGAACCCGCAATACCATTTTTATCTCCCACTTCTTCCCGCAGTTTCAAAGCGCGTAACTGATAAACCAGCGAATTTTCATTGTCTCCTTTTTTGTGAAAGACCAGTCCTATATTGGTAAGAGTTTTTGCAGTAGCCGCTTTATCTCCAAGCGCTTCCCGCATTCTTAATGCTTCAAAAAAATTCCGCAACGCTTTTTCATATTCGCCTTCCGAGTAGAAAATCAAACCCTGGTCGTTGATGGAAGTGGCTTCAATCGTTTTGTTTTTTATTTTGCGGCTATAACCAATTGCCCGCTGAAGTTCTTTTTTCGCAGATGGAATATCGCCAACCAAATAAAAAGAAAAGCCCACTCCGTGCTGCGAGATGGCTTCCCCTTTTTCCCATTTGATTTTTTGAGAAAGTGCCAATGCCTTCTGGTGCCATTGCAAAGCCATTGCCGGATTATTAAACGCGTTCATTCTGCCAACCTTTAGCATTGCATTTATTTTGTTGGTGTCGTTAGCTGAATGCTCAATAAAATCAACAAGGCTATCATGTATATTCTGCTGTGAAAAAACTTTACTCAATAAACATAAAAAGTAAATGATTGACAGAAAATGAAGGCGGGGTCTGGTTAAATTAAACATAAATATTTTATGAAAGTTAGCTATTCATTCGTGAGTCTCCTGAGCGTTTTCTCAATATATCGTTCATTGGCGAGCAGGGATCGTTGAATCCGTCTTGCGTAATAAATGCTATCCAGAATTTCTTTTTGTTTTTCTTCTACCGCGTGCTTTTGTTTTTCTATCAGAATGTTTTTTTCTTCCAGAAGACGGTTGGCTTTTCGTTTTTGAACCAGGCTGTAAAGAATAAAAGCTCCAAGAAGCAAAACAAGAACAAATCCCACAATAAAATAATTACGTTGCATTTTCTGCTGGTGCAACTGTCCAGCGGAAAGCGCGTCTTTCTTTTCCTGATCTATCTTTGCAGCTGTTTCCTTTTTGTCAAATTCATATTGCATTTGCGACTGCACTGTTTTGCGCGTGTTCTCTTCGTTGCTTATGCTGTCGCGGTACTGAATGAATAGCTTGTAATTATTGAGCGCGGATGTATAGTTGCCACTTACGGAGTCGCAGGCAGCAAGGTATTTGTATGAATCGACCGCGACATCAATTCCCTGCACGCTCAATGCCTGTTGCAAAGCCGTGGTTGCGTAAGAAGCAGATTTCCGGTATTGTTTCAGTTTGTAATACAATCGCGACATATTGTTGTTCACAATGGCCAGTCCGTTTATATCATTAATTTTTCCTCTCAACAATAAAGATTTTTGATAATAAGCTTCCGCTTCCTTAAAATTCTCTTCGGACTCCAGGCAGGTACCAAGATTATTGAGGGCGGTAGCTTCGCCTTTTAAATTTCCCAACTCTTCAGCCAGGCGCAGTGACTCAAGATATTTTTCTCTTGCCTCCTTGTATTTTTTTGTGGCGAAGAAAATAGATCCGATGCTGTTGTTATTTGTAATGAGCCACACTTTATTGTTTCTCGCACTGTTCACTTTAAGCGCGGAGAGGTAATATCTCATTGCAGTCTCATATTCACCTCTTTCATTGTAGATGTTGCCAATATTATGACTGGCAGCCGCAATGTTGGCAGAATCGCCAGCCTGTTCCGCGATCTGCAAGGTCCTAAGATAGGCCTGTAATGCTTCAGGCTGTTTACCCATCCATTCGTAAACAAGACCGGAGTTATTATAAATCACGGTCATTCCCTTGCGATCATTAATAATTTCCTTCAGCTCCAACGCCATTGTATAATATTTTAAGCTCTGCGTGTAGTTGGCTTCATCCATTGAGATCACACCAAGGTTGATAAGCACGTTGGAAAAATCCTTGATGTTTTTTGCTTCCCGTTTGTACCTGGCAACTTTGACCAAATAATTTTTCGCAATTACAAGATCTCCTTTAATTCTGTACACGAGTCCTAAAGTATTCCAGGCACTACCAAGTCCATCCGCATAATTTAATTTCTCCGCAATCCCCGCAGCTGCCATTGCAAAAAATATTGCGGTGTCAGGATCCTGTGAACGTATAGTTTTCGCATAATCATTCAGATCCTTTACAAGATTAGTGTCTTGCTGATTTCCTCTCAATAAACTCAGTAGCGAATCTGCTTTCGTAATCTGAGCCTGAAAACAAATTGAAAATAATAGACTGGCCGCAAGAAATAATCTTCCGGCTAAACGCCTATTGTCATATATTATATCAGTAATCTGTGTCACCCTTGTTTTGTTGTTTTATTGAGGGAACGAAGAGCCTTTTCAAAATACTTTTCATTTGTAATAAGCGCGCGCTGAATTCTTCTCGCGTAATAAATACTATCCAGAATTTCTTTTTGTTTTTCATCGACAATGTGCTTCGCTTCTTCAACCTCCGTTTTTTGCGCCTGTATAATCTTATTTTGTTTTCTGGACACTTTCAAACGATTAAAAATGAAAATTGCGAAGACCACCACGAGCAAAACAACAACCAGCAGTAAATTTCGCTGTGTTTGCTGCAACTGTTTATCTTTATTTAAAAGCTCAATTTCTTTTTCTTTTCCGCTGACTTCAAGCCTTGTCTGCATCTGCGCCATTTTAGATGCGCTCTCTTCAATATAAACAGAATCATTTGTGGCAGCATACAGTTCAAGGTATTTAAACGCGTTTTCAATGTCCCCGATATTTTTATATACTTCTTTTGCCTGCTCGTAAACATGAGCATTCATGCGATTACTCTTCATGGCTTTCATCATCTCCAGGGCAAAATCAATATATTTCTTTGCATTTCCTGCGTCTCCTCTTCCGGAATAAATTCTTGCAAGGATTGCATATGACGCAGTTAAATTTGAACTGCTATCATTCTCTCGCTGAACATCTATGGATTTTAAAATATAAAAAAGCGCATCATCATACTTTTTCATATTGCAATAAATATTGGCAAGACTGGAGCAGGTATTTGAAACTTCTTTCAGGTTGCCCATCTTTTCATCAATCTTCAATGCAATTTTGTAATAATGAATTGCAGAATCCGGCTTACCGGCTCGTGAAAAATTATCAGCCATATTTCCACTGATAATTGCATAGGAAACACTGTCCGTTGCAGGATTTATATTGGACAACAGGTCTTTCTGGACAGCAATGGCTTTTTCAAATTGAAGATTGCTGCCCCAGACCTGTGCGAGATAAACCATGCTGATTTTATATCGCTCATCCAAATTGTTTTTCAATGCAATATCGGCTGCTCTGTTCAGATGCTCAACTGCCTGATCAAAATCGCCCACCTCCATATACAAATACCCAAGATTGCTGTTGGCTCTCGACTCTATTTCCGGATTGTTCAATTTTTTTGAGTGAATGAGTGCCAGCTTATAATTCTCAATTGAAGAACTGAACTCTCCTTTATGCCAAAAAGCGTCTCCCATTATCTCACATGAGCGATGCGTAATAGAATCATGCACTTCGCTTTTATTCAGAAGATAATTGCAGATTAAAATAGATGAGTCAGGCTTTTCGTACCTCAGCTTTAAAGCTTTGATTATGTTGCAGGAATCAGTGTTGCAGGATATAACTTTAAGGGGAATAAAAGCGAAAAGAAAGAAAATTAAAATGAAAAAAACCCTGCCCATAAAGCGTTTCACATTAAAGAATTTGAATGTATGAATTTACTATTTCTCCTCTGGAAAATGAGACTGTTCAGTTTGAATTCGGTAATTATACTTAAATGTTTTTTTGCAAATTCAGAATGAGTCAGACCGGCATACGCCCCCTGAAACAAAAATCAAGATATTATTAAACAAGAAAGGGACCGATTTCACTTCAGGGGAGATGAAGCGAGCGAAATATTTTCTTAATGCTTTTTACTGTTCAGGCGTTTTAATTCCTTATTTATGTAATATTCAGAAGTGACTAACGTGCTTTGAATGCGCTTTGCATAACGAATACTATCCAATATTTCGCTCTGCTTCATCTCCACAATTGCTTTTTGCTTTTCGATTAGTTCGTTCTTTTGCTCAAGCAGGAGATTTGCTTTTCGTTTAAGTAAAAAGCTGCGGAGAATGAAAACAGCCAGCAAAAGCACGAGCACAAAACCGGCAATAAAATAATTTCTCTGCGCGGTTTGCTGTTTTAATTGCTCGGCGGACAGAGCGTCTCTCTTCTCCTGCTTCGCCTTTTCGGTTACGATCTTTTTATCAAAATCATATTGCATTTGAGCCGCCACCATTTTCTTTGTGTTCTCCTCGTTTACCAAACTGTCCCGGTAAAGCACATACAATTTATAATGTTCCAGCGCATCCTTGTAATTGCCCAGCATGCTGTCAGCCTTAGCCAGGCCTTCGTAATCATTGAAAAGCGGAGCCTTCACTACAATTTCTTTTGCTTTGTGTATGGCAATTTTTAAATGCCTGATCGAGTTCTGTGCGTCTTTCAATTCAAGGTACGCGGCGCCAACGTTACCATTGCAAATAGCAATATATTCTTTGTCCTGTATTTTTTCAGCAAACTTCAACACCTCTTTGTGTTTGGCAAGCGATTCCTTAAATCTGCCTGTTGCCATATAAATGTTTGCGATTGCTGAATTGATTTTCGAGATTCCGGCTTCATCATGCAATTCTTCTCTGATCCGAAGAGCCTTATGTTGCATTTGCAGCGCCATTTCAGGTTTATTCTGCATACGATAAACAATTCCCAGATTTGAATAACACAAAGCAACACCATTCTTATCTCCTAATAACTCAAACATGTTGAGCGCACTGTCAAAATATTTCAATCCCTGTTCGTAATCCTTTTCAAGCGAATAAATATTGGCGATCAATAAATAAGTGTCGGCTATACCACGTTTACTCTTTAGCGCCTCCCTGACCTTAAGCGCTTCAATTGCATTTTTTAATGCAACGGGATAATCTCCGCGTTCCTGGTTCAGAATTGCCAGATTATGATATGACCAGGCAAGACCTTTTTTGTAATTGATTTTTTGTGCCAGCTCCAGCGACTTATCCGCCCACTTTGCTGCCTCAATCAATTCACCATGATCAATCAGCATCCACGTGAGCATAAAAAGTCCCTTCACCTTTTCAGAATCATTAACCGGACTGGTGGCTTTTTTACGATATTTTTCTAAAAGCGTATCCTGCTGGGAATAATTACTTCCGGCAAAAAACAAAAAGAAAAGTAAAAAGTATGGTTTTAAAATGTGATTCAATCCAGAAAAATAAAACATTAAGTTACAAAAATAAAAAGGCGAACGCTTCATAACATTCGCCTTAAAACTAAATCACGTTTGAACTTTAACGTTCAATCAGTATGCGTTTGATATTGATACCGCTTGCCGTTTTTATCTGAATAATATAAACACCCGAAGCAAGGCCTGATAAATCCAAAGTTGATTGTTTAGCGTTTTCAGGTTTACGGATAATCGTTTCACCTAAAAGATTACGAAGCGCCAATTCTTTCATCACTTCAGAAGAGACAATCGTCACCTCAGCGTTTGCGGGATTTGGAAAAACGGCAAATTCATTTGCTCCGACAGAAGAAATTCCAAGGCAAGGATCAACAGTTACGTTAATTGCATCCGTAGCGCTGCAGTTATTTGCGTCACTAACAGTCACAGAATAGGTTGTTGTTACTGTTGGAGATGCAATTGGATTTGAACAGGAAGCACAACTCAGGTCGGCAGAAGGACTCCATGAATACGTTACTCCTCCGCTTCCGTTCAACTGAACAGTTTCCCCCTCACAAATTGTTGTATCGTTTCCAGCCATTGCAACAGGTGGTTGTACCACCGTCACAATCACATCATCTGTACCTGTACATCCGTTTGCATCCGTTACAGTCAGCGTATAAGTTGTTGTTGACGTAGCAGACGAAGAAGGATTGAAACATGTTGAACAACTCAGCGATGTTGCAGGCGACCATGAATAGGAAGTTCCGCCAGATCCATTTAGTTGTATGCTTGATCCGTTGCAAAGCGTAACGTCTGATCCCGCCAATGCAACAGGAAGCGGAGCCACAGTTACAACAACATCATCAATATCAATACAACCATTAGCATCTGTAACTATTAAAGTATAAGTTGTTGTGGATGTTGCCGAAGATGTTGGAGCGGCGCATGTTGAACAGCTGAGCGACGCCGCCGGCGACCACGAATAGGAAACTCCTCCCGATCCGTTCAATTGCACAGTTGATCCATTACACAATGTCATATCAGTTCCCGCTACCGCGTTTGCCTGAACAACTGTTACCGCAACATCGTCCGTACTTGTGCAACCAAAAGCATCCGTCACGGTAAGTGTATAGGTGATGTTGGAAGTTGGCGCCGCAGATGTACTTGCGCAGGTAGGACAAAACAAAGAAGTTGTCGGCGACCACGAATAAGAAACTCCTCCCGATCCGTTTAAGGCTGTTGATGTGCCGTTGCAAACATTTGCATCCGCGCCCGCATTTGCAACCGGCTGAAGAACTGTAATTACTTTTGATGTTGTATTGCATCCGTTTGCATTACACGCCTGCAATGAGATTGTGTAGGTACCGGGTGCACTATAACAAACACTGCCGGGATTCTGCAAAGTGGAGGTTGATGGTGTAGCTCCTGCAAATGTCCAGCTCCAGCTTGTTGGTGCAAAGGTTGAATTATCATTTACTGTCATGCAGGTTCCCGCGCACATGGTATCATTCGAAATGCTCATTGCTGCAACAGGAGGAACTGTGCTTGTCCCGGAAATATTAATGTTATCCAGGTAAAGATTGTTCCCGTTATAATTTCTGTTCTGGAACGCGAACATAACACCAGGCTGTCCAACGTACGAATTCAGATATACCGTGTCGGTTCTCCATTGAGCAGATGTTGGTGTAAATGTTCCATTCTGATTCGGTGCTGTTGCGAGTGTGCTGCCGCCTTTACTGTAAATCTGATTCCATGTTTGTCCGCAATCGGTTGAAGCGTAAACAACAAGTGTATCACTGAAGGTTGCATTGCTCTTCCTGCAATAAGCCACATCAAAAAACATTTTCGCGGTGGTAGATGAAGAAAAATCGTAACGCGTAGTACGAAGTTCATCTTTTGTTCCTGGAGCATTTACAGAGTTGTTCGGAAACCAGGTTGATGATGATGAAGTTCCGAATCCTCCAACTGAAGTGTTATGCTGCCAGATATTTCCGTCACTTCCTCCGTCATTAATTGACCAGTTGAGCGGAGCAAAAGGAAGCGTTTCAAATCCTTCAACCAGCGGCAATGCAGAAGTAGTTCCGATTGCAACAGTAACCGTTGCAGTTGAAGTACACACGCCGGTAGTTCCTGTTACAGTATATGTTGTTGTTGATGCCGGACTTGCAGAAGTTGTTGCGGTGTTGATTGAACTTAATCCGGTAGACGGCGCCCACGAATATGTTGTTGCTCCGCTTGCTGAAAGTGCAGCGGAATTAGAAGGACAAATTGAAATGGTAGTTGGTGTAACAGCAACGGTTGGAGTTGGTGACACAGTAATCTGGATTGAATCGAGATCCGTGCAACCTGTTGTTGTTCCTGTTACATAATATTTTACTGTTGAAGTTGGAGTTGCAACAACACTTGCGCCCGTAGTTGCGCTCAAACCGGTTGACGGACTCCAGGAATATGAATTTGCGCCGCTCGCACTAAGTGTAGTTGATTGTCCGTTGCAGATTGTTGTATTGCCGCTCAGTGTAACAGAAGGAGGCGGACTGCTGCTTACAGTAATTGAAAGCGTGTAGGTGTTGCATCCGTTTGCGTTGCAGGCCTGCAGTGTTACGGTTTTTGTTCCGCCCGTAGAATAACAAACGGTTGGCGGAGTTTGTAAAGTTGAAGAGTTTGGTGTTCCGCCAGGGAAACTCCAGCTCCACGATGTAGGCGTTCCGGCGCTGAGATCTGTGAAGTTCACACATTGACCCAAACAGATTGAATTATCACTTACAGAAAAGTTTGCAACGGGAGGAGCTATTGGCGCTTCGTACCATTTTGCAATGTAATCTCTTGTTTGTCCGCCCGCATTATGAAATGATCCACCAGCATACAATTCACCTTTGTATTCTATAAGTGCCCGCAGGTACGCATCCATTCCGGTACTCATAGTACTCCAGGTGTTCGTTGCAGGATTCCATTTCCCAACACGCGTTGCAGCAACAGCACCCGCGGCTGTAAAATCTCCTCCTACAATAATATTTCCATTATATCTTGTAATTCCTCTTACATAACTATTCACTCCGGTACCGAGGGGATACCAAACACTGCCATCATAATATGCAACACCGGCCATATTCGGATCGCCATTGGCCTCAATAAAATGTCCGCCCATATACAAACGGTTTGCAACAGGATCAACATACAATACACGAACAGTACTGTCAAGACCACCGGCAATATCCACTCCGGAATTTCCACCAACCCAGGCTGTGCCGTTCCATTTTACAATACGATCGCAGGGAGAACAACCGTTCGCGTTTGAAAAATCACCTCCAACCCAAAGTTCACCATTGTAAACAGCAAGCGCTCTTACATCATTATTGAACGCGGTGTCTAATCCTCCAATAGCGGACCAGGTTGATCCGTCCCACATTGCAACGCGATAACAGGTATTTCCATCTGCGGTTGTAAAATCACCACCTGCAACCAGGTTGCCGTTCCAGACAGTCAAACATAATACGTCATTATTAAATCCTGTCCCAAGATTGGTCCAGCTTGTTCCGTTCCACATTGCAACACCATTGCAGTTTGTGCAGGGCTGACTGTTATTCCAAAAATCTCCTACTGCCACCAAATTTCCGTTGTAAGTTGTTACAGCGCGGACAACGGTACCAATGCCACCATTGGGACAAGACCAGTTTAAACTGTCGAACGTTGCAATTTTATCGCAGGGATTATTATTGAAACTTCCACCCAATACCAGTTGGTTGTTCCAAATGCCGAGTCCGTGAATGTCGTTTCCAAGAATGTTGCCGCCAACCGCCTCCCAGGTCTGGGAAACAGAGAATAAAAATGAGCTAGCGAAAAACAGGGAGAGTAAAGATTTTGTCATATTAAAAAAATGAATTTCTAATATAAGGAAATTCAGGTGCTATTTTCAATGAGCCGCCTTATTAATCGGTGTTTCCTGAAATTAAATCGACGTTAACAAGGGGGGAACACTTTTTTTCTATCCACGTTTAAGTGTTTTAACTGATTCCCTTTACGCGAAAGCGACTGCTGAGCGCGATAGCAATTACTATGGATTATTATAAGATTGCAGGATTTTATTGTTGGATTAGTCCTTAATTTTGTTTCATGTGTTACAACATATCCCTGCGAAGGATAAAGAGAGAGATGGAAGAATATTACTACCGTGTTTGCGGGGAGGATCTTGATTTTATGCCGTATTATTCGGTATCAGGATTCCAACATCCCGAGTGGCCGGTAATTCTTTCAGAAGCTCCGCAGAAAATTTCTAAAGCAAAATGGGGCCTTGTTCCTTCATGGATAAAAAGTAAAAAAGACGCGGAAGTTTCGGCGAACAATTGTCTGAATGCAAAAAGCGAAACCATTTTTACTTTGCCCAGTTTCAGAAACGCTATAAGAAAAAAGCGTTGCGTAATTCCTGTAACCGGTTTTTT
>CBIHPU010000039.1:0-12470 GCA_966211935.1 uncultured bacterium
GTTGAATAAATTCTTTAATGACCCGGTGGAATTCCAGGCATTGAAGAATATCAACATTTCCATTCAGCGGGGAGAGTTCGCAGCTATTATTGGTTCGTCCGGAAGCGGTAAGTCAACATTGCTTTACATTTTAAGTACGCTCGATACGGATTACACCGGACATTTATACCTGAATGGAAATGATCTATCACTTAAAACAAAGAACCAGTTAGCGGGCATTCGAAACGAAATGATTGGATTTGTTTTTCAGTTCCATTATCTGCTTCCGGAATTTACCGTTCTGGAAAACGTAATACTTCCTGCAATGAAACTTGGAAGAAAACCTCAGGAAGAAATTGAAGCAGCAGGCCTGGAGAAACTGGATATGCTTGGATTAAAAGATCAGGCCATGAAGAAAGCAAACAAGCTTTCCGGTGGTCAGCAGCAGCGCGCCGCAATTGCAAGAGCGCTCATCAACGATCCGAAAATTGTTTTTGGCGATGAACCAACAGGAAACCTCGACAGTAAAAATTCACAGAACGTGCTCGACATTTTTAAAGATCTGAAAACCTCAATAAAACAAACTATCCTGGTAGTAACACATGACATGCATTTTGCGGAAAGCACGGATCGCATCATCAAGCTGCAGGACGGAGAAGTAATACAACAATGAAAACAACATCAACACATTATCATCATTATATACTGAATATGAAAAAGACAATTGGAATTCTTGCTTTGGCAGCTGTACTTGTTTCCTGCGGAGAAAAAAGCAAAGAGCAGCAAGCTGAACAAATAAAAAGTGAACTTGCAGCTAAGCAGAACCAAGCCGCTGACCTGAAAGCGGAAATTGAAAAGCTGCAGAACGAGCTGGATAAGCTGAGTGGTAATTCAAAAGAAAAAGGAATTCCCGTTGAAGTGATAACGGTCACTTCTGGTTCGTTTAAAAACTACCTTGACGTTATGGGAAGAGTGGACGCAGAAGAAACTGTTACACTCAGTTCTGAAATGCCCGGTACAGTAACACGTATTTATGTGCAAAGCGGCGACCTTGTGAATAAGGGAACTGTGCTGGCGGAAACAGACAGCAAGGCGTTAATGCAAAGCATCAGCGATCTTCAAACAAATCTTGATCTTGTAAATACTCTTTACGAAAAACAAAAAGGTTTGTGGGATCAGAAAATAGGAACAGAAGTTCAGTTTCTTCAGATAAAAAATCAAAAAGAAAGTCTTGAGAAAAAAATGGCTGCGCTGCAGGAACAGGTACGCATGACTAAAATTATTTCACCAATTGACGGAACGGTAGATGCCGTTGACATTAAACCAGGCAGCGCGATTGCTCCCGGAATGCCCGCGATCCGCGTGGTGAATATGAATAAACTTAAAATTAAAGCGGAAGTAGCGGAAAAATTCGCGCCACAAATTAAAACCGGCAATGAGGTCCGCGTAATAATTCCCGACATGAATGATTCTGTGGACACTAAGATTTCTTACTCTGCCAGAACCATCAATCAATTGAACAGAACATTTACAGTTGAGGTGAAACTGGATGGCAAAAAAGAATATCATCCAAATATGTTTGCACGACTCAAGATCACCACTTACGTATCTAAGGAGCCAAAAATAAGCGTACCAATGAAATTAATTCAACGTGATGGCACTAACGATTATGTGATGATCAAGAAGGGAGATGTCGCAGAAAAGAAAATTGTAAACATTGGCCAGACCTATAACGGCGTCGCAGAAATTATTTCCGGACTTAACGAAGGCGATCAGATAATCAGTAACGGCCACATTGGATTGCCCGCGGGTGAAAAAGTTTATGTTGCCATCAACCAGTAATTACAGGAGAAGCATTTTAATATGAAAAACCCATTTAAAGAATTTAAGCTGAGCAGCTGGGCCATCGATAACAAGATCAGCATTTATATTCTTACCATCATCATTACCATTATTGGATTGATGACCTATAAGTCCCTGCCGAAAGAAAGCTTTCCAGATATTGTTGTGCCTACGATTTTTGTGCAGACAGTTTATGCCGGAAACTCTCCGGAGAATATTGAGAAGTTTGTTACTGACCCTTTAGAAACGGAATTAAAATCCATTTCCGGCATCAAGAAGATGACAAGTACTTCCCTGCAGGACGTATCAGTTGTAATTGTAGAATTCAACACCGATGTCAACGCTGATAAAGCGAGAAAACTGGTAGAAGATAAAGTGAATCTCGCAAAGTCGAAATTTACTTTCGTGCCTAATCAGGGCCCCATAATAAACGACATCAACATTTCCGATATTCCTATCATGTATGTTAACGTTGCAGGAAAATATGATAACGTAAAACTGAAGGAGTTTGCTGAAAAAATAAAAAACAGGATCCGTTCTTTGCCAGAAATTACGCGTGTAGATATGATTGGTGCGCCGGAAAGAGAAATTCAGGTTAACCTGGATATGTATAAAATGCAGGCGCGTCAGATAAGTTTCTGGGATGTGATGGGAGCAATCCAGGGAAGTAACATCAATGCTACGCTGGGTGCAATTGAGAACAACGATCAAAAACCATCCATCAGTATTAAAAATGAATTTCAGAATATAGAAGATTTAAGAAAACTTGTTGTTCCCGGGCCAACGGGCGGCCAGGTTTTTCTTGATGAGATTGCCGAGGTCATTGATGGCACAAAGGAACAGCAAAGCTTTGCGTACCTGGGCGACAAATCAGTTATCACGCTTAATGTTATTAAAAAGGCCGGCCAAAACCTGATTGAAGCTTCAGATAAAATTTACGCGTTGACCGAAGAAATGCAGAAGGGTGAACTTCCAAAAGATCTTGAAATCAAAATTACCGGCGATCAGAGTGAAAACACACGCACCACTTTACACGATCTTATCAATACCATTGTAATTGGATTCGTACTGGTAACATTCATCCTGATGTTTTTTATGGGAACAACCAATGCGTTATTTGTAGCGTTGTCAGTTCCTCTTTCCATGTTCCTTGCGTTCATGGTAATGCCGGGCATCAACTTCACTATGAACATGATCGTGTTATTTTCTTTCCTTCTTGCGTTGGGTATTGTGGTGGATGACGCCATCGTGGTAATTGAAAACACGCACAGGATCTTTAATCACGAAAAGAGAAGCATAATACAATCCGCGAAAATGGCCGCGGGCGAAGTTTTTCTTCCCGTATTATCCGGAACGCTGACAACACTTGCTCCCTTTATTCCACTCGCATTCTGGAAAGGCATTATTGGAAAATTCATGTTCTTCCTTCCCATCACGCTTATCGTCACCTTGCTGGCTTCACTGCTTGTAGCTTATATCATAAACCCCGTGTTCGCGGTAGATTTTATGAAGCGTGATGAAGAGATTGCGCGCAAACGAAAATTTGGTAGACGCGAAAAAGTGGTGAGCATTATTTTTATTGTCTTCGCGCTCTTTTCTTACGCAGGCCAGAATTTCGGTTTTGGTAATTTCCTCATATTCGTTTGGCTGTTTTATCTGCTGAATATTTTTGTTCTCACAAAACTGATTACAAAGTTTCAGACAAAAACCTGGCCCGCCTTCCAGGAACGTTATGTGCGACTATTGAAACAATTTTTGAAACGTCCATATACCGCCTTGTTTGGAACGGTTGCGCTTTTTATACTCACGATTTTTATTTTCGTGCTAAGCAAGCCCAAGGTTGTTTTCTTTCCGCAGGGAGATCCCAATTTTATTTATGTATATGCAAAATTAGCGGAGGGAACAGACCCTCAATTCACAAACAATGTAATGCGCCAGGTGGAAGCTAAAGTTTACAGTGTGATAGGAAAAGATAATCCTGATGTGTCTTCAGTTATCACAAATGTTACGAAGAGCGTAACCGATCCGCAGGACCAGGACCAGGGAGAATATCCGAACCGCGGAAAAATCGCGATCGCGTTTAAAAAATTCGCAGAACGTAAAGGTGGTAAGACAGGAGATTATCTTACAAAACTTCAGAATTTACAATGGGGTATTCCCGGAGCGGAAATCTGGGTTGCAAAAGAACAGGCCGGACCACCTCAGCCGAAACCAATTTCTATTGAAGTAAGGGGAGAAAATTTTGACGAGCTGAAAAAAAACGCGCTCGCTACAATCAGTTATCTCAATAACAAAATCAAAGAGAACGGAATAAAAGGTGTTAGCGAATTGAAAATGGATATGGAATTTAATCGTCCGGAAATTGTGTGGGACATTGATGAGACGAGAAGTACCAATGATAAGATCCGGCCGGGCACAATTGCAAACGAAATCCGTACTGCTATTTTTGGATTGGAAGCTTCAAAGTACAGAGACGGAATTGATCAGTATCCAATTATGCTGCGTTATCAGCGCGACCAAAGAAATAAAGTTGATGTTGTAGTGAATCACGTCAGCACATTCCGCGATATGGCTTTTGGCGGGCAGCTGCGCAACATTCCGATCAGCAACTATGTTGATATACGATATGATGAAACGTATAGTGGAATAAGAAGAAAGGATCAGAAAAGGATCATTACAATTTCCTCTGACGTACTGGAAGGATATAATCCAAATGAAGTTGCGGGCCGCATAAAAAATCTTGTGGATGAATATAAACCTGTCGGAAATGTAACAGTAGGATTTGCCGGACAGGATGCAGAACAGTTGGAAACAATGAACTTCCTTCAAAACGCATTGCTCATTTCTCTTGGACTTATTCTCATCATACTGGTGATACAGTTCAATTCATTCGGAAAACCTCTTATTATTCTTTCGGAGATTTTCTTTAGTGTTATTGGTGTATTGCTTGGAATAGCAATTACGGGAATGGAAATGAGTATTGTAATGACGGGAATAGGAATTGTTGCGCTGGCCGGGATTGTGGTGCGAAACGGAATTCTTCTAGTAGAGTTCGCCGATTTAAAACGAAGTCACGGATTAGGGTTGTACGATTCAATTGTAGAAGCGGGAAGAACGCGGTTAACTCCGGTTTTGCTTACCGCAATTGCGGCTATACTTGGTCTTATTCCGTTAGCGGTAGGATTGAACATTGACTTCCAGAAACTATTTGCTGAAGGCAACCCTCACCTTTTCTTTGGCGGTGACAGCGTTGCGTTCTGGGGTCCGTTGAGCTGGACAATGATTTTCGGATTGAGTTTCGCTACTTTCCTTACGTTGATCCTGGTGCCGGCGATGTACCTGATTGCAGAGAGATTGAAAAAGAAATCAATTATAGTATTGGAATATTTTGAGATTCCGAAATTCAGAATTTTCATGTATATCCCATTTCTTGTATTGATACTTCGTGGTATTGCGAGAATGCGGGGTCATCGTTTCAATTTCGAAAACCTGGACGGGGAAGATATTATTGTTTCGGAGGAATAAACTGATACGTTCAGGCGGAGAGTTTTCTCGCGAAAGCGGAGAGCACGGCGTTTACTTTTCTCGTGACAGGTTTCTCGCGAAGAGGCGGAGTTAGCGGAGAACGCGGTGTTTTAATATCCGTTGTGGTATTCTGGGCGCTTCGTGTCGTAAAAAAGTTCTCGCGGAGAACGACAAACATCAAACATTCTATCATGTGTCACGCAACACCAATAAAAAAACCGGAACTGATCCGGCTTTAAGTTTTTTATATTGAGATTTCCTGTGAACGTTAGATCTTGATTCCAATTACCAACACATCGTCAACCTGCTCCAGATTTCCTTTCCACTCATCAAAACGCTCGTTTAGAATGCGCTTCTGATCATCCATTGGTAATTTATGATTCTCGAGAAGCAAATTCTCAAGCTGCTTGTATTTGAATTTTTTTCCTTTAGGTCCGCCGAACTGGTCAGCGTATCCGTCTGTGAAAGTGTAAACGATGTCGCCTTTTTTCAAATCTACTTTCTGCAAAGAAAAACTCTTCAGCTCGTCATTGTATTTTCCAACAGGCATCTTGTCCGGCTTGTATTCAATAATTGCTCCGTCACGAACCAACCACAGGGGATTATTCGCAGCTGAAAATTCCAACACCATTTTTTCAAAATCATATGCGCAAAGAACGCAATCCATACCGTCTTTTGACTCTTCTTCGCTGCCTTCAGGGTTCAACGATGAAATGATCTCAGTACGGATATGATCAAGAACCATATTTGGTTTTGAAATATTTTTCTCGTTGTTGGTTTCGTCCAGTTAATAATTGTTCAACATGCTCATTAAAGCGCCCGGTACTCCGTGTCCCGTGCAGTCAGCGGTACACAGGAAAAATTTTTCATTTTCACTGTCGTTTGTCTTATGAGCCAGAGCGTAATAAAAATCACCGCTCACAATATCTTTTGGCTTGTACAGAATAAAAAACTGTTTGTCCTCTGTGGAGGTATTTTTCTCCGCTATTCCCGCTGCCGTTGCGTTTTTCATATAAATGTCTTGTGAAGTTTTAAACTAGACTAAAATTATAAAATTTTTCCATTTAAAGCCAAATATATTTGAATTTGGTCCAATACGGTTGCGGGACGAAAAAGGCGGCATTTTCTTTTTTGACTTCTGCTCTCTTGCAAATGAACTTTTCCGTCACATTAAAAAGCAAAAACTTTAACATAAATAATTCCGCGTTATAGCAGATAGGATTGATAGGTATTTAACCTTATCCGGGATCGAACGCATTGAGAAAAAATTACGAAAATTCTGTTTACGGGAATTATATGCATAGTGAAAAATCACAATTCCCGCCATACATCGAAAAAAAGACTGATAAATAAGAAAATAACAAACCCTGCAGCTTAAATACAGTATAATAAAAGCGCTGCTAACAGTTTGTAGCTGTTATGGAAAAATGTCCGGCCACAAAACCTAACAACAACAACATGGCAAATTCATTTATTAAAACCAGAGCCCATGTACTTCTTGTGGAAGATAACGCCGGCGATATTTTTCTTGCCAGAGAAGCGTTTAAAGAGGCGAAGCTAAATGTATACCTGGATGTTGTTGAAGACGGAGAAGAGGCGATTGCCTACCTTCGAAAAAAAGGAAAGTTCGGAGCCAGCCATACGCCTGACCTTGTTCTGCTCGATCTTAATCTTCCGAAAAAAGATGGCTGTGAGGTTTTGGCGGAAATAAAAAAAGATCCGGCACTGCGTTTAATTCCCGTTGTCATGTTTACCACATCCTCACTACCCGAAGATATAAACCGCGCTTATGCCAATCACGTCAACTGCTACATAACAAAACCCATCGCGTATACAGAATACGTCGCGGTCATGCGCTCGCTGGAAACTTTCTGGCTCTCTACCGTACGCCTGCCTGAAACTGTCATTGGATAAAACTTATTTCTTTCAAAGCACATACGGAATCACTTTAATTCCGCGCATATCTCTTTAATATCTATTTTTAGCAATATATTTTGCCATGGATATTGAATCACTCCGTAAAATTTGTCTCTCTTTTAAAGACGTTACAGAAGATATAAAATGGGAAAACCATTTATGCTTTTGCATTGGGGGAAAAATGTTTTTAATACTTGGTCTGGATGAAGCTCCGGTTAGCGCCTCGTTTAAAACAAGCGAGGAAGATTTCGAAATTCTGAGTGGAAAAGCCGGACTAAAACCCGCACCTTATCTTGCGCGTTACAAATGGATCTCGATTGATGACATTGCGCGATTCGATAAAAGTTTATGGGAAGAAATTGCAGGCAAATCATATGATCTTATTGCGGGAAAATTAAAACTACCTTCAGCAAAATGCGACAAAAAAAAGAACCAGCCAATAAAAAAGATTGCAAAAAAAAGCATTGCAAAAAGGAAAAATAAAAGCGCGTCAGTTGTGGCAAAAAGGACAACCAAAAAGAAGTTAAAGAATGAAAGATCCGGAAACAGGAAAAAGAAAAAATAAATTTAAAACATATCTCTTTTTAATTGTTGGCGGCGTAATGGCCGGCTATGGTCTGTTCAGTTATCTGTCAGATTATTTTTTTATGAAGAACGCGGTTGCGGTAAATGGGACGGTCATAGAAATGTATATGGATGAAGATGGTAAACGAAAATTTGATCCAAAGACCGGGAAAAAAAGCAAATCATATTATGGTGTTGTGCAATATATTGTTGAAGGAAACAGTTACAGGCACACAGTTAAAGACTCACAAAAGCACGGATTTGCCGAAGGAGACAACATAAAAATCTACTACGATCCGCAAGATCCGGCAGATGCAAGAATCACAAAAGAAAATACGCTGGTACAACTTGCGGTAGGTGGAATGGGAGCTGTTCTGTTTCTTTTTGGGGTCGCCATGTTTTTTGCGAAAGAAAAAGTTGCGCCCCGGAACCGCAACAAGAAGACAGACTCAATAAAAAATTTCTAATGGAAAGTTAGTGGAGCATTATTATTATTTACGGAAGACTTCCTTAGGGTGGACGCCCCTAGGGAAGACGACCCTTACCAAAACCATACCAAATCTTGATTTTCTATCCTCGAGTTAATAAAATTTCTTCGGGAAAAATTTATTAAAAAGCCACAAGAATTGTGGCTCAATTCTGCTTTGTAGAATAAGAGCGTTCGCCAAACACCAGAATATAATCTGTTCCGCCTGTATCAGGATCCTCTTTCTTTACAGCCTCCGCTTTCTTCACACCAATTCTCTTCAATCCGTTCAGACAAACAACTGCCGCGTCCAGAACCCGCCTGCGGAAAGTTACTTTCTGCTGTGATGGCTCAGTTCCTTCCTCCTGTCCCCACTCACCCGTTACCGCTTTGTTATGAATTGTGTGACTCGCCACCATGTTTTGATTGGTGTCGTTTTGCAAATTATTATTATTTGTCACAACCAACACTGGGTTTTCGTTTGGCGTTGGTATTATCACATTGTTTACCTTCTTGCCAGAATCAACGGCCACAATCTGCGGAACTACAACTTTCTCTTCAGTTTTATTTTTTCTAACGAACGTGGGATTATTTTTCTTTTCGGCAAGATTTAATTCTGAGTTATTATTCTCATCAGTAGCAAATCTCTCAATTCCTGAACGCGTTGAGGCGAATGAATTTCCTTTTCCTTCCCCCTGTAAAGAGTTATAGAACAAAGCTGCCGATCCAAGAATCACAACAAACACAGCCGCCGCGCGGAAGTAAACGGTTTCCCAAAGCGGAACAACAACCGGACGACGTTTCAGTTTTTCTTTTTTCGGATACTTTATAGAAAGATCTGGAGAAACTTTAACCGCTTTCCATAATCTCAGCTCACGCTCATTTGCACTGTTGCCTTCAATAATTTTCTTCAGCTCAACTTCTTCTTCCGCCTTCACGTCTCCTTCAGATAAAGCAAAATATTCTTCATCTTTCAGTTCAGTTCTCTTCTTCAATAATTCTTTGCCGGAAAATTCGTTCTTATCCTCATTCAGAAACATCAACTCAAACTCTTCAAACTCCTGCATGCAGTCCGGATACTGAGCGAGAAACTTCATCAGCTCCTCCGCCTGCGTCACAGACAGCCTGGCCTCGTAATAATCGAGGATGTAAGCAGCGTAGTTATCGAGAGTAATTTTCATTTTGTTATTAAACAACCAGATTTAAATTTCCAATATAATTTTTCAGGGTCTGTCGCGCGCGGAAAATATAAACCTTTACCTGCGATTCGCTTAGACCGGTGATGTCGCCTATTTCTTTATAATCGTAACCTTCATAATCTCTCAGCATGATCACGCTCTTCTGCATTTCCGGCAAACGCTCCATTGCCTCGTTAAGCACTTCTTTCAGATCAGAATAATTGTTTTCCGCTCTTTCCATCTTCAATTCGTGTCCTTCATTCATCACAGTGGTCTTTTTATCTTTTCTCAGAAAATCGATCATTGTTCTGTAGGCCGTGGTGAACATATAACTTTTCGCGTTTGTGCTTTCCACTTCATTTACACGCAACCAGAGTTTTTCATATGTATCCTGCACAATATCTTTTGCCGCATCCTTATCCCTTACATTTTTTAAAATGAAACGGTAAAGATTATCAGCGTAAAGGTCAACGCAAGTATTAAATTCAGTAGCTGTCATTTCACGAGTACAGGCATAAGACGTGTGGCAAAGCCGTAAAGTTACAGACAATATTCAACTTTACTTGTCTGGATATGAGGAAATTGGGTCTAAGTGTGTTAAAACGTGTTTTTGGTTTCTCGCGGAGTGCGCGGTTTTTTGGATATCCTTTGTGGCCTTTGCGGTCCATCGTGCCCTTTGTGTCAATGATTAGCTCACGCGGAGATACGGAGAAAGCAAAGGTTGTGGTTTTTTTCTCGCAAAGGCGCGACGGCCGCGACGTTGCTAAAAACATAAATACATTACAGTGGTTCACGCGGAGATTACAAAGAGAGTGGAGTTCGCGGAGTTTGAGACACTAATGTTTAATACTCCTATGTTCTCTATGTCCCTATGTGTTTCAAAAAAAACCAACATTATTTTCTCGCGGAGGTTACGGAGAAAGCGGAGTGCGCGGTTTTTTTCTCGCGGACATTAATCCCACCATCATTACAATCGCGGTTAACAACACTACCTGAACAACGAGAGATTTATTTACAAGAGAAATCTGCTGAGAAATATCTATTGAAAGAAACAACAAAATGGTAATCAGTCCACGCGGTGCAACAAAGATCAAAGGTCTTATTGGCAATCTGGATAATTTTAATTGAACTACGCGTAATAAAAAAACTCCAGCAGTTATGCCAATAGCCCAAACAAAAGTAGCGGGATTAAATATTTCCGCTGTCTCGAGTAAAAATCCAAAAAGAAGAAAAAACAATGAACGCACAAGAAAGGTAGCTTCAATTGTAAGCTCTTTAAACTTCTGCACCTCCAAATTCAGTTTCTCCGGTTCTAATTTCTGTATCAATTTAAAGCGCTTCAGTTCATCCAGGTTTCCTATGGCGAGTCCGAATAAAAGAATAAATACTAATCCAGGCAGGTGATAAACTTTAAGCACATCATATATAAGAATGATGATAAGAATAATGGGGAAAAATTTTATGTGATGTTCTATCCTGCTTAATAAAAACGAGAGCATTGCAGTAGCAAGCAGGGAGATAACAATTATACTTACCATTTCCAGTCCGAAGTGACCGAAGGAACTGAAATTATATTCATCATTCTGAGCCACAAAATTAAATAGCAGTACACCGAAAATATCTGAAAAGCTGCTTTCATAAATTACAAATTCCCTGTTAGAGAGACTTAAGTTTCTTGCGCTGGGAATAGCGATGGCACTGCTGATAACGCAAAAAGGAATAGCGTTGGTAAGAGCGTCCCTGAAAGAAACATTTCCGTAATACTGAAACAACCCCGCTAAAGAGAAGGCCATGATCAGCATCGGAACTAATCCACCAAAAAAAGATTTGGAAATTAGTCTGGCCTTTGATCTGTTCAATTCCAGTTCGAGTGAACCTTCAAGTACGATAAGAATGAGTCCGATTGTTCCCAGAATCGGGAGAATTAAAGACAGATCCGGAATCTGAAACTGAAAAAAATTTGTTGCCTGCCTGGCGAGCCAACCAAGAATAAGCAGCAGTATTACTGTTGGTATTTTTGTTTTTGGTGATGTTATGTCGAACAAGTACGCAACCAGCAATAATGAACAAAGTGTTATAATGATAACGGATGTCATAAATCAAATTAAACCAAAGGTATTTTGCATTGCGGTTAAAATTTCCGCATTTTCAAAAAACCAAAATAAAAAAGTAATCTGTCAGTTTTTGTGCCAGCCGCTAATTTAAGAATAAAGTTGTTGTGAACAGGTGATGATTGAGAATGAATTCGCTGACCTGCTTTAATAATTGACTCATTTATAAACAAGCAGATCCTTCTCGTCTTTTATCTCGTCGTAATTCTTGTAGCTTTTTTTTACTCTCACAATCTTGAACCACCTGGAATTTCCCATCGATATTATCAATAATGTTTTGTTGTATTGATAAATTAAAATTTTGTCTTGTTTGATATAGTTATCCCCGAATTTTTTCAGGAGCTGTTCATCCGTGTCGGCAAGAAGATTTGCTTTCCCCAATGTCTCATCAGGGCGATCACTTGTCAATGCAATAAAAACTTCGGATGTATCCATGTACCCGCCAATCTCTTTTCCTTTTTTGTATGTTGTTATTCTTGGTCCCTTATCTCTGTGCTTCGGAAAATATAAATAGCGATAATAAAATCCCGCGTATTCCGGTTTGTATAAGTAATCGTATTTCGGCGCGCCATCGCTATTCGATCGTCCCGGATTGGCCTTTTTAAATGCCTTCAAATCGAGCGGATTTGTAAGCAGCTTGTTCAGCTCTTTGGTGTTTTTCTTCGTCTTATCCCATGCAAGGCGATCAGGAAGCGAATCTGCAATTTTGTTTTGAGAAAATGAAAGTGAAGTTGTCACTGACACAAAAAGGATGTATTGCAAAAATTTCTTCATTCCTCCGAAAATTCTCAGTTGCAGTTTTGTCGTGGCTTGCGGTATAATGTAGTTTTTTCTTTGATCACCCCTTCTGTTTTGTTGTAGTCTTCCATAGTTAAACTATCTCTTATT
>CBIHPU010000040.1:0-12389 GCA_966211935.1 uncultured bacterium
GGTTTTAACTGGAAAGAGCTGAAGCTGGACTACGAAGTAACTGAAGAAGATGATGAGTTGATCCGCGAGATAAAACAGATAATTGATTATTCACTTCCATTGTTTTTCTCCAATATACGCGAAGGGAAATCCATTTATGATTTTGTTGAAGAGAAACTGAGTCTGAAAGCGATTGGAATAACGCCTCTTAAAACTGATGAGGGTTATTTGTTCCTTCACTGCGATAAACAGTCGGATGTTTTTATTTACCAGTATCAGTTGTCTTTCTTTACACATGAAACGGAACGGCTGCGTACGCTGAGTACAACCTTTATTGATTCACGCGCAACTACTATTTCCTACACTTACGAAAAACTTAAACACGATCTTATAACGGAACATAAAGATCTGCCAAATCCTGCGGTTTACGCTATCGATTGTGCAGTAACAGTTCCTTTAAATGAAACGCTGCTGCCAATAGCAAAACGCTATTTCGTTGGAAAAATGTCTGTATAACCAGCCTTAAAAAATTTAATAAACCCGTTCATTTTTGGATGGTTTTTTTATAATGCTTTGGCATGCATCAATGCGTTTATTAAGGCGTTGAAGGAGTGACCTGAATTAGACTATTTTTGTCGCTTCTTTTAGATGTTAAAATAAATCAGCGATAAATGTCAGTCACAGATAAATACCCGGGAAATTACTTCAGGCATTTTATTGGAATGTTTGCGGAAAACTACGCCGGTAAAAAAGGGAAAATAGAATTGAATGAGGAAAACGTGAATGATCTGATCCTGATGATCGTGCATATTGACGGGGAAGAAGAGTTTCGGAATATGCAGGTAGAAGTGCGCGATATTTTGTCCAACAATGATCTTGCTTTCTTTTCACGGTATGAGTTAAAGAACGACAAGGATTTACAGTTTTTGGCTGAGCTGATATTGAAGCACCATTAAAAAATTTGCCGGGTTCGCTACTTTTACTTTATATTTGTATCGCAAAATGAAAAACAGAAATTTCAATACAGTTAGCAATTGCGTTCCGCATATGATGATGTGCTGCATGTGTATTGTTAACTAACGGGGAAGTTTTTCATTGAATAAAAAGAAATTTATGAGGGCTTTTCCGGATAGGAGAAGCCCTTTTTTATTGGTGTAAACAGCGATAGTTAAAAAAATGGAACTCACAGAATTAAATGAACGGTACCTGGCATTAAGTCCGCAGCAAAGAATTGAAGAACTCTATAAGGATTTTTCAGAAATGCTCTATACATCTTCATTTGGAACTACTGCGGTATATCTCATCCACCTTTTCAATCAGGTTAAGCCTGAACAGAAAATTCATTTCCTCGACACAACTTTTCATTTTCCGGAAACACTGGAGTACAAAAAGAAGCTGACGGAGCTTTTAAATCTGAAAGTTGTGGATTTACGCGGAGAAGAATGGAGGAACCAGTTTACCCGTGAAGATGAAACATGGAAAAAAGATCCGGATCTCTGCTGTTCGGTGAATAAAGTTGAGCCGGTAGAAAAAATAAAATCTCAATACCAGGTTTGGGTGAGCGGTTTAATGCGCACGCAAAGTGAACATAGAAGCAAACTCAGGATTTTCGAGAAACGAAATGGCATAATAAAATTCTATCCCATTATTGATGTAACAGAAGATGAAGCTCAGGACTACATAAAACAGAATGATCTTCCCGTGCATCCTTTAAAAGAAAAAGGTTACAGTTCAATAGGCTGTATGCATTGCACAACAAAAGGAAAAGCAAGAGAAGGAAGATGGATCGATAAAAGCAAAACTGAATGCGGATTGCATTTGTAACTTCAATCAAATAATAAAATTAAAATTTTAATTATGGCAACTAAAGATATTTCAATCGGCTTATTCGGGTTTGGCTGCGTTGGTCAGGGATTATATGATGTTCTCAATAATTCGCAGGGACTTAAAGCGAACATCGATCGCATTTGCGTTAAAAGCAAGGACAAAAAGAGGAAGATAGACATATCTTATTTCACCTGGAACAAGAACGATATTCTGAAAGAGAAGAAGCATAACGTTATTGTTGAGCTGATCGATAATGCAGACGAAGCATATGCAATTGTGAGAGAAGCGATGGAAAACGGCGTGAATGTGGTTACAGCCAACAAAAAAATGCTTGCTGAGAATTTTGAAAGTCTTTACAACATGCAGGAACAGCACAAAGTGGCTCTCATTTATGAAGGCAGCGCCGGCGGAAGTATCCCAATCATCAGGAATCTGGAAGAATATTACGATAATGAGTTGCTGACCGCAATCAAAGGAATTCTAAACGGAACATGCAACTACATTCTTACGCGTATGGAGCTTGAGAATAAGGATTACGCGGAAGTATTGAAGGATGCCCAGGTAAATGGTTTCGCGGAAAGTGATCCCTGGCTGGATGTTGCGGGCTTCGACACCAAATACAAACTGGTTTTACTCACCGTTCATGCATTCGGGATCATACTTAAGCCGGATGACGTTTTGAATCTTGGAATTAATAATGTGAGTTACGATGATATTCTATACGCGAAGCGGCATGGTTACAGAATAAAATTATTAGCGCGCGCGGAGAAGATAAACGATAAGGTGCGCGTATATGCATTACCGCATTTTGTAAGGAAAGATACAGACCTGTACAACACACTTTATGAATATAACGCGGTGGAGGTGGAAGGCGCTTTTTCCTGTAAACAAACGTTCACCGGTAAGGGCGCCGGATCACATCCAACAGGCAGCGCTGTGCTCTCCGACATTTCTGCGCTTACATATGATTACAAATACGCTTATAAAAAATTAAAGTCATTAAAACAGAAAACGAACGGCCCGATCAATGTGCTGAAATTGCTGGATAAGGATTTTACGCTGAAATTGTATATCCGCTTCAAGGATCGTGAGGAGCTGAGCAAGCTGGAAATTGTCAGCATTGAAGAAGAATACAAATCTGCAACCACCAATTACATAATAGCAAACGTTAAGTTTCAGTCGCTTTTTAATATATACAACAAGCGTGACAATAAATTGTTTGTTTGCGTGGTTGAATAGATTTTCAGCCATTTTATTCTACAAATGAAATTGCAGTGTAATTGCTTATCTTTACAGAATGGAATCAGTACGTCAGCAAAAGGTAGCGCGCCTAATTCAAAAAGAGCTTTCTGAAATTTTTCGTTCAAATGCTCATACGTTGTTTGAAGGTAAATTTATAACGGTTACAATTGTGCGTGTGTCTCCCGATCTGGGCACAGCAAAGGTTTATTTAAGTGTAATGAATCCCGGCGATAAAGAAGCTGTTGTGGAAAAAGTACGCGAACAGAGTTCGGCAATCAGAAGGCTGCTTGGAAATATCATTCGCCGCCAGGTTCGGGCTATTCCTGAACTTTCCTTTTTTCTTGATGACTCACTTGATTACGCCCAGAAGATCGATGATCTCCTGAAAAAGTAAATGTTGGCTGCAGGGTAAAAATCAAACATCATCATGACAGAAATCCCAAGGCAGATTTAGCTTCATGCAGAAAACATCAGATCGAAGATCCTGACCGCAGCGTCAGGACGAGAAACAACAAACATCGAACAACAAACATCAAACGGATTTGAACATCCCTTTCTTCATAGCGCGTCGTTACCTGGTTTCCAAAAAATCCAACAATGCCATTAATATTATTTCCTGGATTTCGGTTGGTGCAATTGCAATTGGGACCGCGGCGCTCGTGATTATCCTTTCATTTATGAACGGACTTACCGGCCTTGTCAAAGATCTGTACAATTCGTTCGATCCCGATATTGAAGTGAGCGCAGTAATGGGAAAGACTTTTATTCCTGATAGTTCAAACATTGAAAAAATAAAACAGATTCCGGGAGTAAAATATTTAAATTTTTCAATTGAAGATATCGCGCTTGTAAAATATGGTGACAAGCAAACTGTTGCCACTGTAAAAGCGGTTGGAGAGGATTATCTTCATATGAGCGGACTCGAAGAACGCGTAGAAGATGGATTCCCTGTTCTCAAGGCTTCCGACGGAAATTATATGATTCTTGGAAAAGGAATTGTTTACCAGCTTGGCGTAAATATCCATGATAAGTTCACTCCTGTGTCGCTCTTCGCTCCCAAAAAAGGCAGAACAGCAGTGTTTAATCCTGAGGATGCATTCACAGAAGAAAAGCTTCAGGCGGGTGGATATTTCAGCATCAATGACGAATTCGATTTTAAATACGTTATCGTTCCTCTTGAAGCGGCGCAAAGTCTTTTTGAATATGAAAAGGAAGTCAGCACTATTGATATTGGATTGGAGGATGAAAAGATGTCAGACGCCGCGCAGTCAGATATTAAAGGAATATTGGGTGATGATTTTATCGTGAAGAATCGCTTCGAACAGAACAAGGCTCTTTTTTCCACGCTTAAATCGGAAAAATTAATTGTTTTTATTGTCCTCGCTTTTATTCTGATTGTTGCAACCTTCAACATAATCGGCTCGCTGATCATGCTTATCATAGAAAAGAAAAAGGATATTGTAACACTGAACAATTTTGGCGCGAACATAAAACTTATTCGGAAAATATTTATTACTGAGGGATTATTGATCACCATGACAGGCGCGCTCACCGGACTCATTCTGGGAACAGTGTTCTGTGTTTTACAGGATAAATTTCATCTCGTCAGCCTCGAAGGCTCCGGTACTGTCACCAGCTATTATCCGGTAAAGATGGTTGCTTCTGATTTTGTCGCAGTTGTTATCGGTGTATTTGTCATCGGCGTTTTTGCCGCCTGGTTCCCGGTTCGTTTTCTCACCAAAGAAAGCGTTATCGATAAATTCAGGGTGGAGTCCTGAGGTGAATTTCAATCCTGATCCTTATCACCGTTCTCACTGATGATTATGCTATATTGTTAAGACGATTAGGCTTTGCTTTGTAGTTTGAGTTTACCGGTGAATGATGCGCCTCAAAATTTTAGTACTTACAGATTTTTCCGAAGCTTCTACAGCAGCGGAGCGATATGCTATTGTAATGGCAAGAAGAACGGGCGCTGAAATTAAATTTCTGTATGCGGCTTTGCGAAATGGAACGGAAGCTTTGGTCACTGCCGCGCGTGAGGAATTTAAATTGCGCGAGCGCGATATGCGCAGACGCATGCGGGGCATGGTGAGTTTTTCCACCGAAGTAATTTCAACAGATAATATTCAGAAGCTTGTTAATGATGTTGTGACTAAGGAAAATTATAATCTCATCGTAATGGGAACGCATCGTTTAGGCAGGCCCAATCGTTTGTTGGGAAGCACAACCTTGCGCATCGTTCAAACGGCTCTTGTTCCAATCATTGCGGTTCCTCCAAACGTAAGATTCAGGTTAAGAAGAATTGTTGTCGCAAGCGATAGTCGTCACCTGTTAGTCAGAATTCGTGCTTTAATGCCCTTTGCAAAAATATTTAACGCCGCAGTTACTATAGTGAATGTTGTATCTCCCGACCAGAAAGAACATCATTATGAAGAAAAGTCTGCATCTCGCAACGCACGTTTTCCGGGCATTGCTTTTACAACTATTGAAAATCACGATGTAGCTGAAGCCCTGCAGGATTTTTTATCAAAAAAACGAATCGACCTGCTCACCATCTTTCCGGGGCAACACGGATTCCTGGATAAAATTCTGGGAAGAAGTGTCACAAGAGAAATGTCCTTTGAAACAAACATTCCGCTTTTGATTGTAAATAAAATGTAATCGCCTTTATCAAAAAAAAAAATCCGGTACTTTTTCTGAACCGGATCTTTACTTGATAAATTATAATATCAGAAAGGTAAAGTTTGTTCTTCAGTAGGTGGAAGATTATCGTTATTGGTATTATTCTGTTGTCCGGAGTCAGTAGTCCCGGCCTGGTGATTGTTGTTCGCCGCGCTATTATTTTCACGCTTTGTCAGCATTAAAAAATGTTCGCCCACAACTTCTGTTGTTTGTCTTTTGTTTCCGTCTTTATCCTGCCATTGTCTTGTCTGTAGTTTTCCTTCAAGATAAACCTGCATTCCTTTACGTAACAATTTGTTGGCGCTTTCAGCAAGACTTCTCCAGAAAACAATATTGTGCCATTCAGTATGCTCAATTCGGTTTCCATCTTTGTCTCTGAACGATTCTGTGGTTGCCAGAGAAAAGTTTACGCGCGCCACATTTCCTTCCAGGTAACGTATCTCAGGATCTTTACCCAGATTACCTATTAGAATCACTTTGTTAATTCCGGCCATAACTTTATAGTTTCGTTTAGTTGGATTTTATTATACAAAGATAAAAATAATCGCACAAAACAAAATTCTTTTATGCATGGAAAGCCCTCTGTTTAAGCCTGTTTCCAAGGTTTTTTGTGTTACGTTATTTTTTATGACGAATCAATAAAAACAGCTGTTTATTGAGCTCACAACGCTGACGAAATTGGTGCAGGCTTTATAAATCGGTGCTTACAAGACAATACGGTGAATCATCATCCTGCAACAATAATTTTTATACTTTTGCGAACTACAATTTATTAACAGAATTGATCAAAAAACAAGTATATGGCATCAGATAATTTTCAATACCACGACTATTACCTTGTAGATGAATTATTGACAGACGAACATAAACTCATAAGAGAAACAGCCCGCGCGTGGGTGAAAAAAGAAGTTACTCCTATTGTTGAAGAATATGCGCAGCGCGCTGAGTTTCCAAAACAATGGATAAAGGGTCTTGGTGAGATCGGCGCTTTCGGTCCATATATTCCTGCAGAATACGGTGGCCCTGGTCTTGACCAGATTTCTTATGGTTTGATCATGATGGAACTTGAGCGTGGTGATAGTGGTCTGCGTTCAACTGCTTCTGTGCAGAGTTCACTTGTAATGTATCCGATATATGCTTACGGCAGCGAGGAGCAAAAAAGAAAATATCTTCCAAAACTTGCAACAGGGGAAATGATGGGTTGCTTTGGATTGACTGAACCAGATTATGGAAGTAATCCTTCAGGAATGATCACTAATTTTAAAGATAAAGGTGATCACGTAATTCTGAACGGAGCAAAAATGTGGATCAGTAACGCGCCTTTTGCGGACATTGCAGTTGTGTGGGCCAAAGATGAAAAGGGTGAAATACGCGGATTGGTTGTGGAGCGTGGCATGAAAGGATTTACAACTCCTGAAACTCATGGTAAGTGGAGCCTTCGCGCAAGCGCAACCGGCGAACTTGTGTTTGATAATGTAAAAGTTCCGAAAGAAAATATTTTTCCAAACGTAAAAGGATTGAAAGGTCCTCTCGGCTGTTTGAACAGTGCGCGGTACGGAATTGCATGGGGAGCAATTGGCGCGGCTCTCGATTGTTATGATTCTGCCTTGCGTTATTCTAAAGAGAGAATTCAGTTTGGCAAACCTATCGGCGCGTTTCAGTTGACGCAAAAAAAGCTTGCTGAAATGATAACTGAAATTACAAAGGCGCAGTTGCTTTGCTGGAGATTGGGTGTTTTGAAAAATGAGAATCGCGCTACACCTGCGCAGATATCAATGGCAAAACGTAATAACGTGAACATGGCCCTGCAGATAGCGCGTGAAGCAAGGCAGATTCATGGTGGTATGGGAATAACGGGAGAATATCCTATTATGCGTCACATGATGAACCTTGAATCTGTTATTACTTACGAAGGAACACATGACATACATTTACTGATTACAGGAATGGATGTTACAGGCTTCAACGCTTTCCAGTAAATAATATAGGATTTTTTTTATCAGGCCCGTGCACATGTACGGGCCTTTTTATTTTACAGAACGTGTTGCCGATCCAAAAATTGTTTACTTTAATATAGATTTTAATGACTTCAAATGTTCTCAGCTTAAAAGATGTAAATCAATTTCGCTTGATTATCCTGGAAAGAAAAAGGGATCATAAAAGTGCATTTTAAACCGGGCATCACCATTACCCCAACAGAACAGGATGAACTGCTCCAGGGACTTTTGGAGTTTGGTCACGGTATAACGCATTGCATTATTTATACAGCGGACGAGTTTGTTTCATTTTCTCCCGAAGCAAGAAAGAGGGCAGAGGAGCTTGAACCTGCAACCAATTATATCGCTTCGGCAACAGTTGCTCACAATCTCGCCTATATGATCATTGCGAATTTTTATGTGCGTTATAATAAACCTAAAAAACCATTTAAAAATTTTTCTAAAGAAGAATCGGCCTTGCAATGGCTGAGAGGATTTATTAAATAACTAAGCCGGATCATCTTATTGTGTTTTACTTCCCGGTAATTTCACTCTCTATTCATTACCTTTGATTTTCTAATGATTCCTTCTGATCCCGATTTAATCATCATAGCCGGACAAGGCATTGCCGGATCCGTTCTCGCTCACACTTTGCGTAAAGCCGGAAAACATTTTATTGTTATTGATAACCAGGATCTCTCCCGTTCATCTCGCGTTGCTCCCGGAATCTGGAACCCGGTTGTATTCAAACGCATGACAAAAAGCTGGAGAGCGGATGAAGTGATCCCTGCTATGCACAGTTTTTTTTCTGAAGCGGAAAGTTTTTTAGGAAAGAAAATTATTACCAAAAGAAAATTATTGAAGTACTTCACGGAAAAACAGGAGGCTGATCTGTGGATGAAAAAATATAATTCGGAGCTGGGTAGTTTTATTGAAGGAAGAATTTATTCGCCAGAAGAATTTAATATGAATGGAGTAACGCCGCCTGAATACGGATTCTCATTCGTGACTGAAAGCGGTAATGTAGATACAGTTGAATTCATATCTTCCACGCGTCAATGGCTGAGGTCCGAAGGATTGCTGATTGAAGAGACACTTGATCATTCAAAGTTGAAAGTTGATTCATCCGGTATCAATTATGGAAATATTAAAGCTGGCAAGCTTGTTTTTTGTGAAGGTTGGTTAGCTCGTCTTAATCCTTACTTCAGTTATGTTCCGTTCAAGCCTGCAAAAGGTGAAGTGTTTACATTTCAGTGTCCGGAATTGAAGATGGATGATATCCTTATAAAAAATGTTTTTGTTCTGCGTTTGAATAATGGAGAATTTAAATGCGGTGCATCATATGAATGGGAAGAGCTGAATGATGAGATCACTGAAAACAAGCAGGAGGAGCTGGAATCAAATCTGAAAAAACTTTTAAAGCTGCCCTTTGAGATTACCGGGCGTCAGGCCGGTGTTCGTCCTTCTGTAATTGACAGGCGACCAGTTCTGGGAGGTCATCCTACAGAGAAAAATATTTTCATTTTTAACGGTTTGGGAACAAAGGCTGTTATGCTTGCCCCGTTTTTTGCAACTGAAATGAGTAATTTTATAAACGGAACCGGCACACTTTCAGATGAAGTGAATGTCAACCGTTTTAAATCATGAAAAAGTCACTCATTTTAGTAATTCTTCTCTCTTCCGCGTCTCTTTATTCTCAGATCATAAATGGATTAAAGGACCGCGTTAACCAAAGCATTCAGAATGCAGGCACTAATGTGGTAAATACCGCCAAATGGAAAGCGCGCGAAAAAGCGAAGGAGCAGATCGATAAGAAATTGGAAAAAGCGCGTAATGAATTTGACGCGAGTAATTTTAATTATGCAATTTGTTTCAGCGATAATTCCGCCCTGTTTGAAACAGAAGAAAAGGGCGCCCGCGCTACCAATTACCTTGCTGAATTGAGAGAAAAGAAAGAAGGTGGTGAATCGGAGGCAGATAAAAAATATGATCGCGCATATTTGCTTACAGGTCAGGGCGAGATCTGGATGGCATCAAACAAAGCCGGTCTTGCGCGCGCCGCTTTTCTGGCTGCGGACTCTCTTTATAAAAATCTCGATTCCACTTCAACAAAACAATATTCACAACTGATGTGTGATCTTGGTTTGCTCTATCAGAGTACAAAACGACTGACTGAAGCGGAAAAATATATTGATCGTTCCATAAAGATCCGGCGCGAAAAGATGAATGGAACTCCGCAGCTCGCTGTTATACTCAATAACAAAGGTGTGTTGTTGAAAGATCTGGGAAGGTACAACGAAGCGGAAGCTTATTTTGATGAAGCATTGAAACTAAGTAAAGATTCATCCGGCGAGAAAAACCTTGGATTTGCTTTGACTTTAAATAACAAGGCAATGCTCTATCAGTCGACCGGAAGGAATGAACAGGCTCTGGTTTTAATGACGCGCGCTATTGATGTTACAAAGGAATTGCTGAAGGAAACTTCATCGAACTACATTAAACTGACCATTAACCTCGCGAATCTCTACAGGGAAATGAAGCAATTTGTAGAAGCCGAAAAATTATACCTGCAGGCAATTAAGATCAAGGAACGCCGGCTTGGAATCTGGCACCCGGATTATGCTCACCTGAAGCGCGGACTCGGCGATCTTTACATGGAGATGGGCAAGATGGAAGATGTAGAGAAAAACCTGAATAACGCTTATGAAATTTATGACACCAAACTTGGTGCTGAACATCCGGCAACGCTCGCGGTAAAAAATGATCTTGGGAATTATTATCGCGTTACAGGCCAAAATGATAAAGCAGTTGTTTATTTAACAGAAGTTGAAGCCGCGTCATTGATAATTTTTGGCGAGGATCATCCTACTTATCTGAAAGTGCTGGAAGATCTTACCATAGCGCAATGGGCGGGAGGTGATTTGAGCAGAGCGGTGGAGAGTTATCCGATAATAATTAATAAAACCTCTGCCTATATTGATAATTATTTTACTGCATTAAGCGAGGCGGAGAAAACAAAATTCTGGGATAAAACAACTCCACGGTTCAATCGCTTTAATTCTTTTGTTATCGAAGCCTGTAAATCAAATCCGGAACTATTGGAGCTGATGTTCAATAACCAGTTAAACACAAAAGCACTTTTGCTTAATTCGTCTTCCAAGGTACGGTCTCTGATTTTATCGAGCGGAGATGAGGATTTGATCACTGAATATAATCAGTGGCTGAGTGTAAAAGAAAATCTTGCGCGCTGTTACGGGATGAGCAAAACTGAAATTTCCGCCGAGAAAATTAATATTGATTCACTTGAACAGTCTGCAGATAAACTTGAAAAAAGTTTAAGTGGAAGATCACAGTTGTTCAACGAGCAGGAACAATCTGATAAGCCCGGTTGGAATATTGTGCAGAGAGCTTTAAAAGCCGACGAAGCAATTGTGGAAATTTTGAGGATTGAAAATTTTTCCAATGGATTTACCGGTAACGCGGTTTATTGCGCTCTTGTGCTTTTTAATACCGGAACTCCTCAGCTTATTGTCTTGGATAAGGGCAAAGAAATGGAGTCGGCCGGAATTTCTGAATACAGAAAAAATATTCTTGAAATGAAAGTAGACAACAGATCATATTCTGTTTATTGGGAGCCGATTGAAAAAGTTATAGCGTCGAGGAAAAAAATTTATGTTTCACCTGATGGAATTTATAATCAAATCAGTTTAAACACGTTGAAAGATGCAACCGGAAAATATTTGTTGGATAAACATGTTATTGTATTGACGGGAAATTCTAAAGATATCCTGAAGTTTCAAAATGTTTCGAATACTGCTGGAGTAAAAACCGCATTGCTCTTTGGCTACCCTGATTATGGAAGCAACGATATTATCGCTCCATTACCCGGAACAAAAACTGAAATCGGAAACGTAAATAAAATATTGAGCGCCGCTAATTTCAGGACAGAGACATTCATGAGAGATGCGGCAACGGAAGAAAAAGTAAAAGCAAGCAGAAGTACAGTACTTCATATCGCCACCCACGGATTTTTTCTTAGCGATCTCAATTCAATTCGCGGAGAAAAAGTTCTGGGAGTTGAAACATCCACTGCAAGAAAGAATCCTTTGCTGCGCAGCGGACTCATGCTGGCAAATTGCGAGAACGTATTTGATGAAACTGGGGAGAAAGGAAATACAAATAATGGAATTCTTACAGCGTATGAAGTGATGAATCTTTCATTGGAAGGAACAGACCTGGTTGTGTTGAGCGCCTGCCAGACTGGATTGGGAGATATTAAGTCCGGTGAAGGCGTTTACGGATTGCAACGTTCATTTTTGGTTGCAGGCGCAAAATCGGTAATTATGAGTTTGTGGGAAGTAAGTGACGCAGCCACAATGGAACTGATGACGGAATTCTATAAAAGTTATTCAATCAGCGGAAATAAACAGGAGGCTTTCCTCTCCGCACAGAAGAAGATCAGGTTAAAATACAAAGAACCTTATTATTGGGGAGCATTTGTTTTGGTCGGATCCTAAAAAAAATTATCATAAGCCAATCGTTTGTTGAACCTGTTGAAGTAACTGAAACCTCGTGTTTTTTTGTTATCTTTAAATTTCAGTTTCTCTAATGAAAAGTCACAAAAAAATAATTCTGCTGGCGCTTACAATTATGCTCAGCAAGTTTATTTTTTCTTCTCATAAC
>CBIHPU010000041.1:0-12386 GCA_966211935.1 uncultured bacterium
CGGTTGATGGATCTATATTCAGACACGACCTTATCACTGAAATCCATTCAGAAATTTGTGATAGATGAAGTGGATGAAATGCTCAACCTGGGATTCAGACCGCAATTACTGGCTGTAATGAACGCGCTGCCTGCAAAACGACAGAATATTTTATTTTCCGCCACGCTGGATGAGGATGTTGAAAAAATGATTGCAGAACATTTCGTTCATCCGGTTTACGTGGAACTTGTATCACGCGGAACACCGCTTGAAAAAATTGAGCAGCTCGCCTACTCTGTTCCAAATTTCACCACCAAAATAAATCTTCTTGAAAACCTGTTAAATAACGATGAAAAACTGAAGAAGGTTTTGGTTTTTGTAAAAAATAAAAAACTTGCCGACCGTTTGTTTGAGAAGATCGAAGACAGAATTCCGGGAGTTGCAGGCGTAATTCACTCTAACAAATCGCAATCGGCGCGATTTAGTGTATTGGAGAAATTTGGTAAGGGCGAACACCGCGTTTTGATAGCTACAGATATTATTTCACGCGGACTCGATATTCCTGAGGTTACTCACGTTATAAACTTCGACACACCTGTTGAACCGGGAGAATATATTCATCGGATAGGACGTACAGGACGCGCGGACAAAGCGGGAACTTCCATTGCTTTTGTTACAGAAGCGGAAGAAAAATATAAAGAAGCGATAGAAAAGATGATGAATAAAAATATCACCGTACTTGAAATGCCCGATGATGTTCAGGTCTCTTCTTATTTGTTCGCTGAGGAAAAACCGGTTAAAAAAGACAAATACGCACACAAGCTTAAACCAAAAGTTGGATCAGGCGGCGCGTATCACGAAAAACTGGCGAAAAACAAAAAAATTCCGATGGGTGGAAAAAGAAGACAGGAAGCAAAGCGCAGGTTGAAATTAAAACGCATGCAAAGAAAAAGAAACAGCAAATAGCGTAACTGTTTCAGCATACATTTCCATGTTACGATTCTTAGCCATATTTTTTCTGATTATCCTGGTTCCGCTTTCCGCGTTACCGCAAAAGAAAAACAGGAATATTAAGAAAAAACTAAAGAAAGTAAATTCATACGAAGATGCACGAAAATTCAAGAACGACCATCCTGAATTTTCAGTCCAGATTTTCACACTGAACAGTTTGCAGGACACTTCAGAACAAACAAAAAATATTTTAGCGAAAAAGGTCGGGAGTGTTTTTGTAAAAAACGAAATGACCTACAAAGTTATCGAGAAGGAAAAAGATACAGCTTCACGCGTAAGTTACATTTACTTTGATGGCTCGGATTTGAATTTAGACAGCATCAATTCATTAAGAACTCAAATCATTGCTCAATTAAAAAGGGGAGCAAATTTTGTAAGCCTGGTGAAAAAATATACTATGGATGGGAATCCGACGGGAGATCTTGGATGGTTTACAGGAGGAATGATGGTGGCGGAATTTGAAGCCGCCGTGCTGAAACATAATGTGGGAGATATTTTTACAGTAGATATCCTGCAGAACAACTGGTTTTACGTCGTAAAAAAATCATTTGATGAAACGCCCTGTCTTGTAATGAAAATTATCATGGTGAACACCAAAAAGAAAAAGTAATTACTCCTTCTCTTCCTGCTTCAGTTTTTTCATCATGTAACTGAAAGCTTTTGTCATCACAACCGAATAGGATTTATCTGTAAAAGTCTGACTGCTCCTGTTTCGTTTATCAATAATTGTGAGCTCCATATTGCCATCTTCGTCCATATCCAGGGAAACTGTATAGAGTTGAAGAATGTGTTTTAGTTTGGTTGTGTTGCGCATTCAATAAATTCAAACCATTTATCAAATGTATAATAATTCTGCGTGAATCGATTCTCTAAAGCCAAATAGAAGATTACAAAAATTTATGGCAAGTATTCGAGAATTAAAATCGGACAACGTATTAATAATTGAATCGCATGTTCTTAATAGGAAAATCCGAATCGATTTTTACCAAAAACCAAAGAAGCTCCTTATGAAAAATCCACATACAGAAATGACAGTTGACCAGGTCATTAGTTTGTCAGCCATTTTAAATTTTAAAGCACTCAATTCAGTAAATGAAACTGCCACCATTAAACGGGTAACAAGTATTACCAAAAAACCCACTTTCAAACAAAATTCGCCAAAAAAAAACAAGGCGTTATGTACTGCAGTCTCAGAATCACTTCTTGTTACAACAATATATACTTGAGCCATTAAGCTTATAGTTAGCAAAACTAAAAGTGGAATTTTAGTTTGCTTCAACGACGACCATAAATCCTTGTCCTTCCTGATCAGCACTGGCATCCACAGGATTAATATGACAAACTCAAATCCAATATAAAACAAAACCATTATCTCCCTCATACATTAGAAAAAGGACAAGAAACAATTAAATTAAATTCTTTGTTTAACAAATCGAGCCGATTTTAATGATCTGCGTTAGAATACTTTTTAATAAATTTCTACAACGCTTAAAGGCTAATATTAAAGAAATACTGAGCCGAAGAAATTAAAAACAGATTAAATTTTAAGTTTGGTTTAAATAACTTGAAATTATCCGAACTTTGTAAAATGAAAGCTGCAAGAATTCTAATTGTTGAGGATGAATATAAAGTGGCGAATTTCATTAAACAGGGGCTGGAAGAATGCAACTTTGAAGCCGAAGTGGCGCATGATGGAAAATCCGGCAGAGAAATGATACTAAAAAAAAATTACGATTTAATTATTTTGGATTTAAACCTGCCGGGTCTTCCGGGGAAATATTTATGTCGCGAACTCAGGCAAAGAAATATATCAATCCCTGTTTTAATGCTCACCGCTTTAGGAACAATTGAAGATAAACTGGAAGGATTTGATAATGGAGCTGATGATTATCATTTGAATTCCGTGAACTCCTGGCGCGTATAAAAGAACTGATAAAACGAGCAGGACAAACCTTAATATTTGACAGTAAAATCAGGATCGATGACCTGGAAATGAACATTGAGACCAAAAGTGTTAAAAGAGGGAATACTGAAATTGAACTTACTGCAAAAGAATTTTCACTATTGCTTTTGCTCATACGAAACCCCGAGAAAGTATTTTCAAGAACAGAGATCGCTGAAAAGATCTGGGATATCAACTTTGACTCAGGAACCAATGTAATTGATGTATACATTAATTTTCTAAGGAAGAAGATAGATAAGGGCTTTCCAAAAAAGCTTATTCATACTCATATAGGGCAGGGTTATTCATTAAAAGTACCTGCGTAAATGAAAATCAGGACACGACTTGCAATTAAGTTTACTGTGATTGTCGCATCATTGCTGTTAATTTTTGCAGTTGCGATATATTATTTTTCTTCCACTTACAGGAAAAAAGAATTTTATGAGCGGTTAAACGAAAAAGCAAATAATTATGCCAAGCTGATAACTGAAGTGGATGAATTTAATCCTGGCATGACAAAAGTTTTTGACAAGAATACGGCATACCTTCAAAATGAACGCATACTTGTATATAATGGTGAAAACAGGCAAGTCTTCAACACCAACGATGATGCAGTTGAAATATCAAAAGCTTTTCTTGAAAATGTACGAAAAGAAAAAGAGACACGATATTTAATTGGCAACAACGAAACACTTGCCATCCTTTACCCTCATAAAAAAGGAAAATATGTTGTAATCGTTTCTGCTTTAGACAAAGAGGGATTAAATAAATTATCTAATCTTAAAATTATATTGGTAACGGGGCTATTTATTTGTGTAATTGCAACAATGACAGCAGGGTGGATTTATTCAGGTCACGCATTAGCTCCAATTTCAGATGTAATACGACAAGTGGATCGTACAAGCGCTTCAAATCTTGAAGAGCGAATACACGAAGGAAATGGCCAGGATGAAATCAGTCAGCTTGCAATAACTTTTAACGACATGCTTGAGCGTATTCAAAATTCTTTTGAATTGCAAAAAAGCTTTGTTGCCAATTCCTCTCACGAACTGAGAACTCCTCTCACTTCAATTACGGGCCAGCTCGAGGTAACTCTGATGAACGAAAGAAAACCGAAAGAATATCGTGCCGTTCTAAGTTCAATATTAGACGATATCAGAAGCGTAAATCGTTTAACAAACGGACTTTTAGAATTGGCGCAGGCGGATATGGATATCTCCAAATTAAAAATGGGTAAAGTCCGGATTGATGAACTGCTCTGGGTAACAAGAAATGATCTTTTAAAAAGACACAACAATTATCAAATTTACATCGAGCTGGAGAACTTTCCTGAAAGCGAAAACGAACTGACTGTTCTTGGTAGCGCACATTTGTTAAGAAGTGCATTAATTAACTTAATAGATAATGGATGCAAATTTTCGGAAGAGAAAAAAGTAAAAGTGATATTCAAATCTCATAATGAGTTCATTGATATTATAATCAGAGACAACGGAATTGGCATTCCTCCGCAGGAAATTGATATGATCAGGCAGCCTTTTTACAGAGGCACAAATGCACGAACTTTTCCGGGTCATGGGTTAGGATTGTCATTAACATCGAAAATAATGTTACTTCACCGGGTGAAAATGACGATAACATCTGAAGTGAATGTATTTACAGAAATTAACCTGCGTTTTCCATTATTCGAAAACTGAACTGTATAATAAAAAAATGGTCAATGGAGTTTCCTTGCCTTTACCATGCCTCCCCGTACACTGCTTATACTATGAGTTGTGATAAAGCTGGTAGGATCAATCTCCTCTACAATTGATTTTACTTTTGTTAGTTCAAGTTTTGTAACAACAGTATAAATAATATCCCGGTTATTTAATCCGCTTTCCTGTGCTTTTTTCCCTCGCAGGCCGCGTTTACCGCTATAAATTGTTACACCCCTTCCCAGTTGATTGATAATTTGTTTTCTTATTTTATCACTCTCCTCACTTATAATTGTAACTCCCGTATACTCTTCAATCCCATTGGTAAGAAAATCAACTGTTTTCGATGCGGCCATGAAAGTTAAAATTGAATACAATGCAATCTCAATTCCCTGCAATACTGCGGCAACAGCAAAAATAAGCACGTTGATGATCAAGATAATTTCACCAACCTGCATGCTGGTTTTCCTGGTAAGGAATAATGCGAATACCTCGGTACCATCTAAAACACAACCGCCTCGCATAGCAAATCCAATCCCTGCCCCCAAACAAAATCCTCCAAACACAGCAATGAGAATTGGTTCTTTTGTAACCGCCGTTGGGTGAAATGAGTGCATGATCATCAATACTATTGAAAGAATCATGATTGCCAGAAAAGTTTTTACAGCAAACATTTTTCCAACCTGCCTGTATCCCATAAAAATAAAGGGAAGATTAATTACAAAAATGAAAATGGAAACGTCCCACTTCGTAATAAAAGCAAACAACAGGGAAATTCCGGTTACCCCTCCATCCAATAATTTATTGGGTACAACAAAATATTCCAGTCCTAGTGTTGCAAAAAAAATTCCTACCAAAATAGAAAGGGAATCTTTAAGAAAAGTCTTTATTATAAATGGCTCTTCTTTATGCTTGTGAGCAAAGTGCGCTTTTTTTAAATGGGATTCAGATCCTTTATCTGGATTTGGAACTGCAGAAACTACCTCACTCATAATCAGACTGATTTCCCAGCAATACTATTTTAATTTTCACTGTGAAAAATTAAAATGGGATTAAAAACGCAGTTACGCGTCTTCGTTTCAACACATAAAATATTTATTTAACAAATTGAAACTTTGTTTTATATAAGGAATACCTGAGTCGGGTAAAGTTACATTCATAAGAAATCGCTGGTTATTGCCCAAACGTTTCATTACTGATTGACTCACTTCTCAAACCTCCACGTTTTACTTAGCTCCTGGAAACGGACCCAGTCAGCGTCCGTTTTATCTCCCCATTTTGTCTGACCTAAATCTCTCCTGATGTTATACCTGGTAAGGTAATTTACAGGATCAGATACATTCTTTTTTATAGCTTCATTAATTTCTAACAAGGCCTCGGTATGTTTCTTAAGCACATTTAAAACCATCGCACGGTAAAGATTGATGCGGTAATCTTTCATTCCCACTTCTTCCGCTTTGTTAATATCATTCAGCGCTTTCTGAAATACTTCCTTCGTTTCATCACCCCAACCCAGATACGGTCCACGTTTATAATTCGCAATTGCCCTTGATAAATAATTTTCCGCAACGGCTGGATGTGCTTTTATAATTGAATCGAAATGAAGCAACGCATAATCAGCGCTTGTTTGCGCGTATCCGCATTGCATTGCTTTCAGCCAGCAAGTAAATGCTTCGGTATATTCCTTGTTGTAGTAATGCGCTAATCCAAGAGCAAAATACGTTTCATCATAATAAGAGATTACATTCGGCTGATTGCGGTTATGATCCTCCGGTATAGCTTCAATATCGTTTTTTAAATCGTTGACTGCCCCTTTGTAATCTTTCAGGTATTTGATTTTAAACTCCGCACGTTTAATATTTGCGCGTAATTTATTTTTTGAACTCATTACCATTGCATTATAATCAGCTAATGCTTTTTCATATTGCTTTTGCAGCACATATAATTCCGCACGCTCACTCAGATTTACCGCTTTACTGTCCTCGCCCCACTCGTAACGCTTGCAGTTCATACCTTCACTAATAGATGCAATGGCTTTTTCAATCTGATTCGTTGCTTTATACGCATCGGTATATAAAAATATGATCTCGCAGTTTTTTTCATTATTGTTTTTTTCAAGTCCCTTGTCGATCACCTTCAAAACAGTATCAATTGCATTTTTCTGCAGAAGGTAACGTGCAAGATGGAAATAATAGGAAGAGGGAAAATTTTTATCGATAAGAAAAGAGAGATCGGTTATTTTTTTGGAACTAATGTATCCTGCTGCGCTCAAAACAGAATAGGTATAAGGAGTGAATCCTTTTTTAAGAATTGATCTGTCATGCTGTCGTTTTTCATACGATTGATCAAGTTTATCTGGTTTTCTTCGGTAATAAATATAATGTCCTTTCTGAAATACAAGTGAATCCATTGAATCTACAAACCCTCCCCCATTCTCTCCTGTGATTCCTACAAAATCAATCAGCATTGTATCTCCGCTAAGTATAATCAAAATGCGCTGGTCAGATGCATAATCGTTGTATTCCTGATGCACGAATTCGTGGTTCGGTGGCAGGTATAAGCCATCTTTACTTTCGTATCGCGAGCCATATCTAAAATGCGAACTCCGTAAATCCTGATAAACAAAAGTTTCGTGGTGAAGATTATTGTTATGCAATAAAAATGTTCTGATATAAATGATGTTGGTGTCCGATAACAGGTCGATACGCCTAAAATCCGAACCGAATAAATGCTGAATGTATAAACCGCCGCCGCCTCCGGGTTGGGAATATAAAATTGAAAAACTCGTAAAGAGAAGTATTAAAATACTAAGTGATCTCATCCAAATGGATTTCTGTAATATCTTGTAGCGCGATAGTATCCAATATTATTACCAAAATAAATGTGCATGCAAAAATTGTGCTGCATTTCGGCTGAATTTTTCTTCAGAAATACATTGAATCCATACATCATTTTCAATCTCAGGTATTTCATTTCACATAACCCATTTATTTTGTTTTTTGGTAATATTATTCCTGCTTCGGGTCGGAAATAAATCCGATCTTTTCCTGAATAAAGCACGTTTGTTGCAAAAGTAAAAACAGAAATTGCGTAAGAATGAAACCAAACTGAATATTTCGGAACAATAAAATTATCATTATTATTTGCGAAATGAAACTCAGCATTCAGGCTGTGACCAAAAGCCCTGTATTTCTTCACTACATAACCTCCCCTGTTTGGACCAAAAGTCCACCGCTCACTTCCGTGATAAAATTCGGTGGAGATACCCAGATCAGCAGAAAAAGATCGTGACCAACCCACACCTGCTATTGGAGATATTTTATTACTATAAATAATCTGGCTGAATACTGTCCTGGATATAAGCAAGACCAGGAAAATGCCTTTGACTTTTAATTGATTCCGGATCACACAAATAGAAACAATTTTAGGTTACAGGGTACAAATTATTTAAGGTTTGCGGTTCGCCGATAACAATATGCCCGTGAACCTAATGGTGTTTCGCTGCCTGAAAGAAAACAGAAACAGTGTTATTTCAAACTCTTCAAAACCCGTTCAATATACTTTTCATTCGGCAGCAAACTTTGCTGTATCCTTTTTGCGTACTGAATTGAATCCAACACTTCCTTTTGCTTCTGTTCTATTATATCTTTTTGTCTTGATATTTCAATGTTCGCTTTTTGCTTTTCTTTAAAACTTCTGTAAATAAAGACAGCAAATGCTACTACCAGGATCAATCCTGAAATAACCGACCACAAAATTATTTCCTGCTTTCGTTTTTCTTCTTTCAGTATTGCATCCTTCTTCAATTGGACTGCCTTTGCCTCCGCGTCCTTTTTATCGAAAGCATACTGCATCTCAAGTTGCGTTTGTTTTTTTACGTTCTCCTCATTCGAAATGCTGTCACGGTAATATATGTATCGCTTATAATGTTCCAATGAACTTCTGTAATGACCTGTGACGCTATCAGCCAGGGCAAGATAAAATTCCATCTCCCTGCAGCCTTCTTTGTCTCCTATCTCCCTGGATATTTCGAGTGATTCATTCAACTGTTCTTTCGCAAGGGCGTATTTATCCTGTTTTAATAATAATATTCCCTTGTTGCCAAGATTTATTGCTACGGAAATTTTATCTCCCGCCTCCCGATTCAATTCGATAGCTTTTGAATAATTCTCCAGCGCTTTGTCATATTGCTTCGTCTCATAATAAACATTTCCAACATTACAATAAACAGAAGCGAGCAAAATTTTATTATTTATCTCTGTCGCCAATGCACGGGACTCTTCCAGAAATTCCAGCGACTTTTGAAAGTCGCCTTTGTAAAAATAAATCAGTCCTATGTTGCCTGTATGGCGCGAAACGCCTTCCCTGTTGTTCAGCTCCCTGTCAATTTTCAATGCAGCAAATCCATATTCCAGCGCTTTATCGTAATTACGATTGCTGTTATAGATGTTACTGACATTCCCCAGGGTCGTTGCATAACGATTTTTCAGAGCGTTCCTGATATCAGCCGGTGGATCACGCAATAATTTCTCCCAAATTGCTAACGATTTAAAACTGTAGTTGAGCGCCTCGGGCAATTCCGATTTTCGCCAATAAAATTCTCCCAGCTGATGATAACATCTGCCCAAAGTTATTTCTTTCCATTGCTGTTTCCCCTTAATAACAGGCAGCATTGAGATCACCTGGTTTGTAATCGATATCGCAGAATCAGGATCAGCCAATCTTACTGACCACGACAAATCAATCAACACATCAGCACGTAACGAGTCAGATATGTTACCTTCCAATATACTTTTCAGTGAATCAGCCATCCGGTTTTGACCCCAAACGTTTGACAGAACAAAAAGAAAAATGAAAAATATTTTAAGACGTAACAGCAATCTCGTGAGAATTGAAATTTGAATTTAAGTTACAGAATTTAATACTACAACATTAAATTAAGCCAGTAATTGAACTAAAAAAATTTAACCAAAACTCAGGGGGACGAAAAAGAAAAAACCGCTTTGTACAGCACAGTTGACAAAGCGGTTTCCCAAAAATTTACTTATAAGCTTTAGTAACCCATCATTGTTCCAGTGGCTCCGAAGGTATACCGTAAACCAAGCGTAACACCAAGGGTGCTATTATTGGTCATTGATCTACCGGAAGCTCTCACTGACCTTATCGGATCGTTGATATTACGGCCATAACCTGAATCTTCTGCGTCGGTTAAGCCGATATCATAACGAACCGCGGCGTCAAAAGACCAGTTGTCATTCAGCATAAAACCGAAACCGGCCGAACCCACTACGTCAAGACCTGCGTCCTGGTATGCGTCCTTTTGATCACTGACAATATCGTTAAAATCCGCGTCCATCAATCTTGCGTTTGTTACAAGGTCAAGTTGCGGACCTATCTTACCGATAAATCTTACATTATCAGTTAAACCAAAACTGTAAACGTACAGAAGAGGAATTTTCAAATACTCCACCGCTTTATAACGTTCAGCAGCGTTCAGTTTATAACGTTGTCCCTGGAACGAATACAAAACATTAAGGCCGACAGCGTGATTATCTGTAAACCCATACTGTCCGCTTACACCAAAAGAACCCGCAAGTGTCCCCAGGTTTTCATAATTGTTATTATCACGATCATCACTGTTTAGCAACCAACTAAAATGCGGCGTGGCTTCAATACCGATTTGCATCCCTTCCTGTGCATTTACATGCGATGTCGACATTATTATTCCTGATAAAATAACGCCGGCACTCAAAACAAACTTTTTCATTTTTCCATTTCTTGTATCCCGTTTTAATCCTTCACTTCAATCTTGTTATGCAACGGAATTAAGCATCCCACGATGAATCTGTTTTATCTTAAGACAAAGGTATAGCGATCAAAAAAGCTTTTACCATGATCCGAGTCAGTTTTAAACCCGGATAAAAGGAAATACTAACGACAATCATATCAATAGGTCCGATTTTTCAATTCTTAACCGGATAGAATAATACTAAACGCAATCAAATAATTTGCTTCGACAAAGAGCCTAAACTCATTTCAACAATTTATTTTGTCAATTCAGCGACTTGCTTCAATGATTAAACGGAAATTTCCAGAATGTTCATTTATATTGAACAGTTCTTCCGTAATGTTGAATTATCACAGCTAAAACAAATTAATATTTTATTATTTTCGTCAGATCGCTCCTCCAAAAAACATTACAGCGATTCTTGATTAAAAACCATCCAGTGTTTTTTCATTGGAACAAAGTAAAAGAAATGAAATACAAAAAAACATTCACCCTATTGCTTTTGCCATTGGCCACATCGATGCTTGCGCAGCAAACCACTGCGGCAGCAGGAGGTGATGGAAGTGGAAGCGGCGGATCGGTTGCCTCCACCGTCGGCCAAGTCGTCTATACGACCAACAGCGGCTCCAATGGTTCTGTCGCGGAAGGTGTTCAGCATCCTTACGAAATACTAACGACAGAAGTAAACACTTCTCCATTCAGTATTTCGTTGAACGCGTTTCCAAATCCCACTGTAAACTCAGTGACCTTGCAAATTGAAAATCTCAATAACGAAAAAATTAACCTTGAGCTTTTTGACATGCAGGGAAGAATGCTGCAGACAAAAACAATTACAGATAAGCAGACTCAAATAGATTTATCTTCTTTTTCCTCCGCAACATATATCCTTAACATCATTCACAACAATAAAAAGATTCAATCATTTAAACTGATTAAAAAATAACATTTATGAAAAAAATTTATTCCACCATCGCGGTAATTTTACTTTCAATTAGCTTATTTGCTCAGGCGCCGCAGAAATTCACATACCAGGCTGTAATCCGCGACGCGGCAAATTCTTTAATAACAAACACCGCTGTCGGCATGCGCATCAGCATACTTCAGGGTTCGATAAGCGGTACTGCTGTTTATGCAGAGCTACAATTTCCAACATCAAATACAAATGGACTGGTTAGTCTTGAAGTGGGGAGCGGAGCAGTAGTTTCCGGTTCATTCGCTACTATCAATTGGGCTAACGGACCATATTTTATAAAAACGGAAATTGATCCGGCCGGAGGTGTTAATTACACTATTTCCGGAACAAATCAGTTATTAAGTGTTCCTTACGCGTTGTACGCGCATTCCGCCGATTACAATAATCTGACAAACGCACCAGTTAATGTGAGCGCATTTACCAATGATGCAGGATACATCACAACTGAAGTTGATGGATCTGTTACGAATGAAATACAGAATCTTTCGGTTGCAGGAAGTACACTTACAATCAGCGGTGGCAACAGCGTAACACTTCCTTCTGGCGGAGGAACAACTCTTGACGGCGCATATGATTTCGGTGGGCCAGGAGCCGGACGAATGATCACCGCAGACGCAGGCGAAGTTTCAATAACTACAAATTCTTCCAATGGTATTGCTTTACGCGCGGAAAATACAAATACAGGCGTGAGCGTTATCGCAAATAATACAAACGCTTCAAATACTTTTTCTACTATTCAGTCGAGCACAAGCAGTTCGTCGAGTAACGCATCAGCGGTAATTGGAAACACATCAGGCGCAGCATGGGGCGTTTCTGGTCAGGTGCAGTCAACTGCTTCTGCACAGGCTGCAGTTTACGGAAGCAATTTGCGTACTGCCGGAGGTCATGGTGTAATGGGGATTGGTTTTAACGGAGTGGTTGGTCAGACTCAATATTCTTCAGGTTATGCAGTATACGGAGAAAACTTTGACGCAATTGCTCCGCTTGGCGATGGTGTAG
>CBIHPU010000042.1:0-12359 GCA_966211935.1 uncultured bacterium
AAATCTGGATTACAATCAGCTTACAGGATTGTATATGGCTGCTGACGCCGCATTAATTACACCTGTTCGTGACGGCATGAACCTGGTTGCAAAAGAATTTGTTGCGTCGCGGGGAGACAAAAGAGGTGTACTGATACTAAGCGAAACTGCAGGCGCATCGGTAGAGTTGGGAGAAGCGCTGATCGTGAACCCGACAGATCGACAGGAAATAGCCGAGTCAATTAAAACTGCATTGGAAATGCCATCGGAAAACCAGATAGAGCGCATGGACATCATGCAAAAAAGAATTAAAAATTATGATGTAGTTAAATGGGCGGAAGATTTTATTTCTCAATTGCTACTCTATAAGAAAATGCAGGAAAAATTAAAAGTAAAAGTAATAACAGCAACCGTTGAGGAAGAAATAATTTCAAAGTATAAAGCAGCAAACAAGAGATTACTTCTCTTCGATTATGACGGAACACTAAGTCCAATTAAATCTTTGCCATCCCAGGCGGTCCCTTCAATGGAATTAATCGAACTCCTGCAAAAACTGTCATCAGATGAAAGAAATAAAATAGTGATCATAAGTGGCAGACCGGCAAATGTATTGGATAAATGGTTCGGTGAATTACGGTTAGACCTGGTTGCAGAACATGGAGCCTTTATTAAGGCGAACGGTAATAGCTGGGTTCAGACCATAGAAACAGATACAGTTTGGAAGACCTCAGTTATTTCCATTTTAAATTTGTTTTCTGATAGATGTGCAGGAGCATTTATCGAGGAAAAACAATTGTCCGTTGCATGGCATTACCGTAATGTTGAGCAAGAACTTGGATTTACACGATCCAGGGAGCTCATTAACTCATTAATGGAATTAGTTCCTAATCTCGGGTTTCAGGTTTTAGAAGGAAAAAAAGTAATAGAAGCAAGAGCCAGAGGAATTGACAAGGGAGCGGCAGCATTAAACTGGTTGGCGGAATATCGTGATGAATTTATTCTTGCAGCGGGAGACGATAAAACAGATGAGGATCTGTTTAAAGTTATACCGTTTGGCGGGTATACAATTCGGATAGGACTAGATCAGAGTGTCGCCCGTTACAACTATCCCAATAATGAAAATTTCCTTACATTATTAAAATCATTTTCAGTAAGTCCTCTGACTGCCGCGCACTGATTTCAGCAAAAAGTCTTTTCTTTTAATGCTGAGCTCTAAAATTTGGTATATTGTCACTCTGATCCAAACGAATTGAGTTTTAAATTATGAAAGTAATTCGGTTTTACGAGCACTTTATTAATTGGATACATTCGAAAACTACAAATCAGCAATTCCTAATTTTTTCGGCAATACTGGTTGGAATTTCTGCAGGTCTCGCCGCTGTCCTCCTTAAATTGTTAGTTCATTATATTTTCATTGGTGTAACCCATGATTATAATTTTCGCTTTCAATACTCCCTGTATCTTGTTCTGCCACTCATAGGTATCGTTGTTACTGTTATCATTTCAAAATATTTATTTAAAGGTAAACTTGGGAAAGGAACTGCAAATATCTTAAAAGCAATTATTAAAAATTCTGCCTCACTTCCTAAAAACCAGACATATTCACACATTCTAACCAGCGCGGTAACTGTTGGCTTTGGCGGATCGGCTGGACTGGAATCTCCTATTGTGAGCACGGGTTCAGCTATTGGTTCTAACTACGGAAAGACTTATCATGTTGCATATAAAGAAAGAGTGCTTTTGCTTGCATGCGGTGCAGCGGCAGGAATAGCAGGTGCTTTTAATTCGCCTATTGCCGGCGTTCTTTTTTCCTTAGAAGTGCTGATGGTTGATGTAACAATTTCAGCTTTCATCCCATTAATAATTGCCGCTGCAGCAGGTGCTCTCTGTTCAAAAATAATTTTGCAGGAAAGCATACTTCTTTCATTTAAATTAAAGCAGCCATTCGATTACCATAATGTTCCTTATTATATAATATTAAGTCTACTGGCTGCATTGGTTTCGGTTTATTATGCCAGAATGTATACAGTTATTGAAAAGTTATTTCAAAAGCGAAAGAAGAAGGTTTATCAAAACGCCGTTATTGGCGGGCTCTTGCTAGCTATCCTGATTTTTCTTTTTCCTACATTATTTGGTGAAGGTTACGAGAGCATTAAACTCATCGCCTCAGGTAATCCGGAAAAAATCCTTGATAATAGTATTTTATCTGTATTTGCAGATAATACCTGGTTTATCCTGGCATTTGTCGGCATTACTATGTTGGCAAAAGTTATTGCTGCATCAACTACTATAAACAGCGGAGGCAATGGCGGCAACTTTGCCCCTTCACTTTTCGTTGGCGCTTACCTGGGATATTTTTTTTCAAGGACGATTAATTTATTTGGATGGTCGAGATTGCCGGAAAGTAATTTTACAATAGTAGGAATGGCTGGAGTTCTTGCCGGTGTGTTTTATGCGCCATTAACAGGAATCTTTTTGATTGCCGAAATTACCGGCGGTTATGATTTAATGATACCTCTCATGATCGTTGCGTCTTTAAGTTTCGTTGTTGTAAAATATTTTGAGCCCCTTTCCATGGACGCAAAAAAACTGGCCAAAAAAGCTCATATCTTAACACAAAATAAAGATACTACAGTATTATCTTCATTAAAAATTTCGCGTCTTATTGAAACTGATTTTCATTGCATAAAACCATCCCTGACACTGGGTGAATTCATCAGCATAATCGCACAATCAAAACGAAATATTTTTCCGGTTGTAAATGATGAAAACGAATTACTAGGCATGGTATACCTTGACGATATCAGAGAGACGATTTTTAAAACAGAACTATATGATAAGGTGACTGTAAGGAATCTCATGAAAAAAGAAGATAATGTTATAAATGAAGGCGATGACATGCATATTGTGATGAAAAAATTCGACGATACCGGTGCCTGGAATCTCGCTGTGGTTGAAGGAAAGAAATATATTGGTATTATTTCAAAATCAGGCGTCTTGACAAAATACAGGCGCCAGTTGGTGAGAACGCCCTAAAGTAACAGGTTTAAAACCATACCGTCTCTAAGTGAAACCGGAATAATTAGTCGACGCTCAAAAAAGGTTTTTACTGCTATTTTTGCATAGAATAAAAAGTCAGGACAATCGGCCAACCGATGTTTTTTCCTTACGAAAAGATCAATATTACTTGCTGTTTGTTTCAAGAAACTCTGAACACAACCATAAAAAAATTGCGTTCGTCCATCCGAACCCCGGCTGAGTTGGGTAACGATCCGGATTAAATGCACCAATCTTATAGTTAACTACATCATATTTTTCCCACAGCTTCCCGGTCTCGTTGAAAATTTCTCCATTTAAACGCAGCCATTTATTAGCTATGCGCTCAGCGTCTTCTCTGAATCCGTAATTCAATAATCCCTTTATAACAATATATTGCTGATGCGGCCAGCCATTCGGATAATCATGCTGTTTAAAATCTTTTGCCAAATCTTTCTTCAGCGTATTAACTAACCCACCTTCAAATTCAAATTTCGGAAGTACTTTGTCACGAATTTCATTAGCCTGTTTATCACTTGCAAGGCCAGCCCACAATGGATAAAAACCAGCTATTGAATAAAAAGAACTTTGCTGTTGTTTATGAGAGTTATAGTCAAAAAAGAAACCTGCTTTCTTATTCCACATCAGTTTATTAATTGCATTCCTCCTGGTCATAGCCAACTTCAGAAACTTCTCCGCTTTTAAATAATTTCTCCGCAATCTGCAAGCCATTGCAAGATCAATCTCGTATTTGAACAAACAGGTATTTAGATCAATGGGCAAATAATCAAGGCAACGATCATTGAACCTGGAGGTCATATCCCATCCCGATTCATGCTCAGCGCCAAGGTGTGTTATATAGTGATCACAATATCTTGAAAGACCCTTGTATGAAATATGCTTTTCCGTAAGTCTCTCGTTCATCCAATATTTCGTCAATTCATCTTCGGCTACTTTCATAACCTGTTTCAACCAATCAGTGTCCTTGGTAACATTGAACACTTCCAACGCCATTGAAGTCAGAAATGGAATTTGTGAAGTTCCAAGATCATAATATCTATTACGCATTGGAATTATTCCAAACCGCCTGAACAGATGAACAAAATTATCAACCATGCCACTTGCAAGACTTAACCTGCCACTTTTCAACAAGCCAAGAATTGTAAAATAAGAGTCCCAGTAAAACTGATCATTTTTAAAAATACCTGCATTTGGACAAACATATTTATTCGGAAGTCCCAGATGAAGCTGTTTATCATTCGGATAATAACAGGTTATCTTGTCCCAGTACCTTTCAATATAAATCAATACCTTATTGCAGGTTGAAGAATTTAACGAGCTCATATCTCCGGGTGATTTCAAATCTGTTTAGGTCTTTGTTGAATAATAAGTTATTTATTAAAAATGCGGAAAAAATCGTGCCGGAAAAATTAAATTTGCTGTCTATTTAAAAAAAATATATAATGCTCGGATTCTTCGCGATATTAATCACCATTTCCGCTTTATTTGGCTACGTGAACCATAAATGGCTGAGGCTACCTACCACTATTGGCGTAATGCTCATCAGTGTTGTCTCCGCCATTTCATTAAAGGTGATTGAAGGAGTACAGCCGGAATTTGTTGCTCCTGTTAGAAATTTCCTGACAGCTGTAGATTTCAGTTCTTTTGTACTTGATTTCATTTTATGTTTTTTACTTTTTGCCGGCTCATTACATGTAAATTTATTGCAGTTAAAGGGAGCCTGGACAACTGTTCTGTCTTATTCAACTTTAGGCGTAATAATATCAACGCTGATAATCGGGGTACTGAGTTATTTTGTGTTCGGCTGGTTTGGAATCAATGTGAGTCTTACAGTCTGCTTTTTATTTGGTGCGCTGATCTCCCCTACTGATCCCATCGCGGTTATAGGAATTTTATCGCAATACAATATTCCACCGAAACTAAAAACAGAAATCGTTGGTGAATCCTTATTCAACGATGGAGTTGGAGTTGTGGTTTTCGCTGTGATTTTTTCCCTGATATCAGGCGGAAATGATGCCTTTACATTTGGCAATATCAGCAAGTTATTCGTTGTAGAAGTTATTGGCGGAATAGGAATCGGACTTGTTATTGGTTACATAGGTTTTCTTTTAATGAAATCTATTGATCATTATCAGACCGAAATACTGATCACGCTTGCGGTAGTAACCGGAGGTTACTCTCTTGCTTCTGCAATGCACAGTTCCGGACCACTGGCAATGGTTGTTGCAGGACTATTGATTGGCAATAAAGGGAAAACGCATGCAATGTCTGACACAACTGCCGAGTACGTTGACAAGTTCTGGGAGCTGATTGATGAGATCTGCAATATTATTCTTTTTATCCTGATGGGATTTGAAGTTTTTTTGGTGCCGTTTGAAACTACTTATATAATTATAGGATTTATTCTGATTTTTGTTTCTTTGCTAGCCAGGTATGTTTCACTTCTTCCTGCGTTTTTTATTTTCAACAAAAGCGATGTGCGAAAATCGCGTGATCTTTCTGTACTAACCTGGGGCGGATTAAGAGGAGGAATATCTATTGCATTAGTGCTTTCTCTGACCAACAAAATTGAAAATAGTAGTTTACTGATTGTAAGTACTTATTGCATCGTCCTTTTTTCAATTCTGATTCAGGGATTAAGTATAAAAAAAATGCTGGCAAAATATTGAGGAGAACAATCGCTTTACCGTTTCCTGAAATATGCTTAATAAGCCCGATTCAAAAATTCTTCTTACCATCTAATCTCCTTCCTGTCAAAGAAAAACTTGCCTGTAAAATTCTGGTCCGCTTCGGTTGCGAGCCATATTGGTGTTTCAGCTCCCTGTTCAACAGAGCGCGGCGCTCCGCTTCCACCCATATCCGTTCTAACCCATCCCGGATGTACTGCATTCACGCTTATTTGCTTTCCTGTTAGCTCTAAAGCAAGTTGTCTTGTTATTGCATTCAGCAAAGTTTTTGATGCACAGTAAGCAGGCGACCACCCGGCAACAGGCTCAGACATGGATCCACCAATACTGGAAATATTGATGACACGCGAAGGACTTTTCATGAAAGGCAAAAAAGCTTTAATAACACGCAGCGCTCCGTAAGCGTTTGTCTGAACCGAGCTTTGTAAAATATCATCAGCTTGTTGAACGAGTGAAGTATCATCCAGCAACAAAATACACGCGTTATTGATCAGTACATCCAGTTTAAATTTTGTCAATGCAAATATTCTCGCAGCAGAATTCACGCTTCCTTCATCACTTATATCCATCAGCAGCGTTTCAATTTCACTTCCATATTTCCTCAGTTTTTTCGCGGCCGCTACCAGCTTCGTTTCATCGCGGCCCGAAACAATTACTATAAATCCTTTTTCAGCAAACTGTCTTGCCATTTCAAAACCAATACCTTTGGTGGAGCCTGTAATTAAGATTGTTTTATTCATGTTATTATTCAAAGATTAAAAAAAATTCATGAAGCAATGTGTCTCAAAAAAAAAGGCTCCGTTTTTTCCGAAGCCTTCTTTATTACGTTTAACTAAATTTTTATTCCACGATAAATTTCCCTTTTGCTTTCAACAAGTCATCCTCACTTATCACATAAAAATAAATTCCTTCAGACATATCGCGAACATTCAGTTGATGCGTGTGAGAATTCATTTGTGACTGATGAACCAGTTTACCCTGCGCGTCAAAAACATCAACGCGGGTCTTCTTACCGGTAAACGGAAAAACTATATTCAACACATCACTCGCAGGATTGGGAAATACCTGCGCTGACACGATTTCCGTTTCCCCTATTCCAATGCTCATTGGTGCAGCCTGATTCCTTACATTGGAACGCGAGGTATTGATAATAGCTCGTGTTGACGTGCAAGATGTTGGTGAAATTACTTCGATTACATAACGTGCGCTGTCAGTTGGAGCATTCAGGTCTGTCCAGGTAAAATTAGTGGAGGCAACAGAGTCCAGCACCTGCCAGTTTCCGTTGAATGTAGAGTCACGCAATATTCTATTATATGAATAAGCAAAGCCCTGATAGTTATCCCAAATCAGGTTTACATCTCCGCCAACACCAAGATTAGAAGTGAGGTGAATTGTCTGATGATATGAACTCAGCGGACTCTCATTACCGCAGGTATCTACTGCTGAAATTTCATATCGGTAAGAAGTGATGTTCGGATCAACGCCAAAGGTCATGTCAACAAATTCACTGAGTGAATCGTATGGAACATATCCGATTAGTGAATAGGCGCCAACAACGTTTCTGTAAATATTGTAACCTGCAATATTTGTTGCAATTGCTTTCTCCCACACAATAACGTTATGATTCATCGAATCAACTGTAACAAGACAAATACCCTGCGGTAATGTTTCAGTTCCAACAGTAGCAGTCGCACTCGTATTACAATTGTTCGCATCAGTAACTGTTACTGTATATGTCGCGTTACCGAGATTCAGCGCTGTATCATTCGCTGTTCCTTCAGACCATAAATAAGAGTAAGGAGCGACTCCGCCGTTTGCCGCTGCAAAAGCAGAACCGTCATTAATTCCGCATTGCGATTCATTAGAAGAAGTTGCAATATTTAAAGGATTTGGTTCTGTTATTATTCCATTAGAAAATGAAACACAATTTTTCGCATCTGTAACTGTGAACAGATAATTGCCCGGACACAATCCGCTGATGGATGTTGTTGTGCTTCCTCCAGGATTGTTCCAGCTGTAAGTATAAGGCTGTGTTCCGCCGGAAACAATTCCTGTAAGACTTCCGTTGCACATTCCGTAACACGAAACGTTTTGCGAATTGCTGATACCGGAAATTAATTGTGTTGGTTCCTGAACAGCAATACCCACTGTCTTCTGACAATTATTTGCATCAGTGATGATCACCTGATAAAATCCTCCGCTAAGACCGGAGAGATCTTCAGTTGTATCGAGAGTGGCCCACTGAAAAGTATAACCTGGTGTTCCGCCAACAGGAGTGATATTGATTGCTCCGTTTTGTGAACCGAAGCAAGTAACGTTAGTTACGGAACTTGTAGCTGTCAGCTGAGTTGGAGAAGTAACGGTGAACGTATCAATGCGCACACATCCTTTTGAATCGGCAACACGTGATGTATACGTGCCACCCAAAACGTTCAACAGGTTTTGATTGGAAGTTCCGTTGCTCCATGTAAATGTGTAAGGTGTGAATCCATTTGAAACATTTATAACAACGTTACCAAAACCGCCAAAACATAGTGGATCAGAAACAGTGCCTGAAACATTTAACGAGGGCGCATATGGAGTGAAATTTATCCCCGCGAGTGTATTAAAGGTGGTTGGGACCGGCATACTGACAGGACAATTTACAGTAGTAACCGGCATGGTGTTTATTACAGGACTAAAAGCAGAAACAGGAACAGCAGAAACAATATCGTAACAACCGGTCATGCCGCCATTCGCGTCTACGTTTACGGTTCCAATACAACCGGGCCCTGAATATCCATAGCTGAAAGTTATGGCTTCCGCAAATCCGTTTGCATTGGTGGAAATGTTATACATGCTGTTTCCAATGTGTGATCCGAAATTCCTGCACCATAAAAAATTTCCTGTTGAATCCAGACGGATAAAAGAACTTTTGTTCACGTTGTCTGGTGTCAGCGCGTGCGATCCTATTCCAATGGTAATATCACCATTGCTGTGTTCTGTGCTGTAAGTTGAAGTTCCGCTATTCTGAATAAATTTCGCCCAGATCAAATTACCTGTTGCACTTAGTCTCATAATGTAGCAGCCTGTTTGTCCGTTCAGATTCATTGTTCCGCTTACCAGCATATCTCCGTTTGTGGCTTCGTATATATCATTTCCACTTATACTGCTTAAACCAAGTCCGTCATTATAGTATTTCACCATCGATATTGTTCCTGAACTGTTAAAGCGAACAATGGCCTGGGCGAAAACGTTGGGTGAATAGGCATTAATATCGACCAGAGCCAGGTATTCACCATTTGAAGTCCTTATCAGTGACTTTATAAAACTACTGGAATTAACGGAAGTGCCCACAATAGCATTGAAGTCAAGCGCGGTAACATTAACAAGTGTTGCGGAAGACGAAACTTCACCGAACAACAATGAGTCGCGCGAATACAGACAGGCGGCAAATACCATATTATTTCCATTTGGAGCGCAGGCCATCGAACCAATTGTTGCGCTAAGCAGCGTCAGGTTCTGCACACCAAAGGCAACTGGCGAACCGTTTGAACTGTTTATAACACTGCTTACAATGGCGCCACCCGTTGAACCAACTGTGAACAAATTATTGCTGCCTGCTTCGCAAAGATTTACTGCAGGAATATACGAACCACCGTTATCATAAATATAATTCCAGACGATGTTTCCGGAAGTATCAAGCTTTACAATGCCTTTATTCTGCAATGCCATTGGAGCATACAGCACATAATGCCCTCCGCCCTGTGCCGGAATAGCTTTATTAATATCAAAAAAATCCGTGTAAGAAACCTGCAGCTGGTTTACAAGCTGACTGAAACCAAGGCTGCAGAAAAGGAAAGCAGATAACGTAAATATTTTTTTCATAAAGGGAAGTTTGAGGTGGTAAATTTAAAATTAAAACGTCAAGTTGCTATCCTGCAAGAAATAATTTCCGGAATCTTCTCCGTAAATAATTTAACTTCGGATTATGGCCGACACAATATTACTTCATGTCCCAAAAGAATTAAAGAATATTTTATATGGAATTGCCGGCATTTTATTATTATACGGCATTTATTATCTGCTAAGAAAACTAAGTCGCCTGTACCGGAATAAGTTGCTTTCCGGCGTGGCGAAAAGAAACGGTATAATCCGGGAAAGCATTTCATATGCTCCATTTCTTCAGCTATCCGCATTTAAAACCGGGGATGCCAGATCTATCCTCAGTAACTATTGGTTCAGGAAAAACGACACTGTTATTGGCTTTGCTGACGTAAGCGCGTTTAAGTTACATAAAAGAGATCGTGAAGATTATGGATCAAGATCCCACAGAGATCATTATTCGCGTACGGTTTTGTTTACAACTCTGGCTACTGCCCTCCCGCATATTGGCTGCGGTGATTATATGAAGGAATTCAAACAGAGAAAAGCAGATCCTGAAACCGACGGATCACTGCATTTTTTAAAGTGCGCGGAAGATACACATACAACTATAGAGCGTGATGGAGAATTAAGTGAAATAATGGAAACTGTATTAAAGTTGCTGAACATTAACTATTACCCTTACAGTTTAGGATTTGAAGTAAAGGATCGCTATCTGATCGTTTATTCAATAAGCGGAAGAATTCCGGCAAAAAGCATGGAAAAGGTCATCTATCTGATTTTGGAAATTAAAAAATTACTTGAAAAAGCTTCTTCCCGATTTACACAATCGTAATTTGAACTCAGCTTTATTTTTTCCAATTGTGCTTGTAAAATTTCCTAACTATTATCACATTCTTCGGCCATCACGGTTTGCAATTTCTATTGCTCCACCTTTCCCGATTTTCAATGATATAATTGGAAAATATTATGCAGTTCCAATTCATTGCGGATGAGGCGATCCTGAAAATGATCTTTCTGTGCGAATTAAACCACAGGTTGATCGTTCTAGAACTAAAACCGGCCTTAGAATTTCGACCAATGCTATTTCGTCTGCCGTATTTCTAAATAAGAGTTTTTCTCCTGTAACTTTTTCAATTTTATCCATTACAGTTACATACACCTGACTTAATAGCGAATCATGAAAAGAACACTGGTACCAGCTTGTGCCGGAGTTTTATTGTGTATACTCTTCTACGCCTGCACAATTAAAAAAAGAGTTTACAGAAATGGCTACTATGTAGAATGGATAGATTTTGCAAAAACAAAATCCAATTGTTGTCCGAAAAACCTGGCGCGGTACACTACCAGCGCTTACAATTCACTGGGCTTAAAACCTGCGTGCGAAAAAATCGTTACTGTTGCAGAGGAAAGTGAAATCCTGTGTGCTGAAGGCACCTGGTTAAAGATTCCTGAAAACGCATTTGTGTATGAAAATGAATCACCGGTAAAGTGCCAGCAGGTAAACATAATTGTAAAGGAATTTTATTCCAAATCAGATATTGTCGAAGCGGGACTTACAACCACCAGTAATCACCATCAACTTGAATCAGGCGGCATGATCTACATAGAAGCGAGCTGTTGCGGTGAAAAACTTAAATTAAAAAAAGGAAAAAAAATCGGTATCAAAATGCCCGTTAAAGATTATTACAAAGGCGACATGAAAGTTTTTACCGGCAATATGCAGAATGGAATTGTGAACTGGGAAGTTGAAGGAATAACCAAACCCGATGTATTGCCCGAATCAAATGACTCTTCTGTATACATGAATGAAGGATGGTATGGAGACAGCGATAAAGGCGTTTTTAATCCGGAAGTTCAGGCTATAGAGAAAGCCCAATCCTATTTTATGGAAGTTAGCAAACTGGGCTGGATCAATTGTGACCGTTTTTATGAAAGTAAAAACAAAACTACTTTATATGTGCTTGCGGATACAGTAAAAGGCACATCCATTACGCTTATTTTTAAAAATATTAAATCCGTATTGCCGGGATATTTATACAATACCAACACAACTGAGTTTCCAAATATTCCGGTGGGAGAAGAAGTAACGGTACTAGCCTACCAGGTAAATCAAAAAACTCAGCGGGCCATTTACGCGCGTCAGGATATTACAATAGGAAGAAAAGATTCCGTGTTACTGAACATGGAAGAAACAAGTCTTGCCGATTTTAAAGCAATGCTGAAAGAATTTAATTGAGGAAGAACTATTGCTTTATAAACTGGCCTGATTTTTTTAACCCATCGATTCATGCAAGATTTACTTTATACCCTACGCTTCACGGATTATCTTTTTCCTGCACACTGATCAACATCAATGATTTCAATGATCGGGAAACAGTATAAAAAAAGAGTTTTAAATTTATTTTTGACAGGATAGGAAAAAACAATTATAAATGAAAAAAATATTGGTTTTATTATTGTGTCTCACAATTCTTCAGTTTGACAGTAAGGACAATTCCGGAAATTCAATCGGAAACGATATTACTATTCGCGCACAAAACCCTTCTCCTCAGCAAAACAAAATGAAGGGATTTAAAAGTAATATTGAGAAGGATGCTCTGGAAAATAACAATTTCAGAAAAGTAGTGTATACTGCCAAACATATCCAGGTTGTATTGATGAGTCTGAAAGCCGGAGAAGATATTGGTGAAGAAATCCATCCCGACACCGATCAGTTTTTTCGTTTTGAAAGCGGTAGCGGAAAATGTTTTATTAACGGGAACGAATACA
>CBIHPU010000043.1:0-12319 GCA_966211935.1 uncultured bacterium
AGAATTTAAATTTTATGCAGCGCCCACTCCTTAAGCTGCTTCTTTTTTATTTTCTTCAGCAACAGTTTTTGGAAAGAGCCGAGTTCTCCGTGTTTCAAGGTCTGAAACAACGGGCCGTCTTTAATCGAATAGGTAAAGTAAATATTGAAACTGCTTTGATTGAAAAGATAAATGCTGTACTCGTCTACCAGGAGCGGTAATTCATGATCCGGCTCTACAACAAAATACACGGCTTCATCTGGTGTAATGTTGGGTTCCAGGTCAATATTTTCAGCTTCGCGGTTAACGATAAGTTCTGTTTCCGTTACCACAAGATATTTTACAGGATAAGGAACTTCAAAGCCGTCTTCTATCTCAACAAAAACAGTATCCTTGTCTTTATATCGCGTAACAATTCCCCCGCCTTCTTCGTTCAGAAATCTTACCTTATCACCAATTCTCAGTTTCATTTGCGTATGGAATTTATGTAAGCGCCGTCCTCGTAGGTTGACCAGAACTTCAAATGTAAAGAATCAGCGGCGTTTTTCCATTTCATCATTCTTGAAAATTTGTTAGTTCCATCCGCTACAATTGTAGAATTAGGAAATGCTTCAGCCAATTGTTTAATCTTAACTTTTATATTTTTCTTTAGCAGGATCATTTGAGGAAAAGATTTGCTGCTTCCAGGAATTTTATCGGCCGCAACAAAAGAAAAACCGTTTACCGTGTATATTACATTCTCACATAGTGGCAAATGAGAAAATAAAGTAGCGTTGCTTTGATTGGCTAAACTTTCCGCGTCTGAGAGGTTTTCTCCTATACGAACAAAATTGTTTCCTTCATAAATATCTATGCAGCTTTTTTCTTTGTGATGATAAACGACGAGTTTGCTGTTTTTTGAGTTTTCGAGAGATGTCAGATTAAAAGAAACCAAAAGCGAAATAACCATTATTAACGCCAGATAAAGGTGTTGTTTCCTTTTCTGCATAAAGAAAGAACAGAAAAAAGTTACAGTCAGATAAATGACCAGCATCTCAATTAGCGAAATGTATATCCCACTCAAATGCGATCCTGGTATTTTACTTATAACAATTGCAGAACCATTCATGAATTGGATCATATAACTGATCAATACAGCGAAAAATGAACTGACTATTGGAATGAATGAAGTCGCGATTATAAAAATGCCACCGTACATAATAAGAGTGGACAATGGTATAATGATCAGATTGGCCAGCAAGAAAGAGATTGAAAAATTATGAAAATAGTAAAGTGTGATTGGAAATGTCGTGAGTTGAGCGGCAAGAGAAACAGAGCACAGCGCCCAGACTTTATCGGCGAATTTGTTCTCAAACAGGAACCATTCGTAAATTTTTGGCTGGAAAAATAAAATACCGCCCAAAGCGAGGTAACTTAATTGAAAGCCAATGTCAGAAATTAAATAAGGATCATACAATAAAATTAAAAAAGCAGATGCGAGAAGTGTATTGAACACGTTGGTCTGCAAACGGAAAGTTTTTCCGAAAATGAATAATGAGAACATTACAGCGGCGCGCACAACGGAGGGTGACAATCCTGAAATCATAGCAAAAATCCAAACGCCAGACAACACAATTACACCTTTAATTATCAGTCCTCTTTTTCTTTTATCCAGAAAGCCAAACATGAAATTCAGCATAAGGTAAATGATGCCAATGTGCAGACCTGAAACTGACAATACGTGAATAGTGCCGGTGATAGCATAAGCGTTGGAAAGTTCGTTGCTGATCTCCTCATCATATCCGAGCAAAAGTGAAGACGCAATGGCTAGCTCTTGTCCCGACAGGTTATTTTCTTTCAGAACCGCTAATAATTTCAATTTGATTTTAATGGCAAAATCAATCAGAAAATTTACAGGCTCAGTATTTAAAACAAGAACGTCATTCGGTTTAATGTACGAAGAATGAAAAATATTCTTTTTCTCCAGGTATTCCTTATAATCAAATCCACCCGGATTTTTTGCGCCTTCAATATCTCTGAGTTTACTTCTGATTAAAATTACATCACCATAATTCAGGTTTAATTTTTCTGAATTCTGAAAATATCCCATCAACCGTCCATTTTTTTCGAAGGCCTTGTCATTATAACCCGCAACCCGCAATTGCAGTTCCGCTTTAGTTGTTTTTTCTCCTTTAACCGGAATTGTTACAACCTGCGCGATCATTTGTTCCGGCATAGCCTGCAAAGTTGAGTAATGGTCGGCTGAATTTTTTTCGTTATTCAAAAAACTTAAATGATAACCAAAAACAATCAGGAACAGCTGACTGGAAATTCCGAACAATAATTTGATGGCTGGTAAATTATTTTTTTTCAAAACAATCCAAATGATGCAGGTCACAATTAATAAACCAGTAACCAATACATTTAAATCAATTTGTTTCTGAAAAGTGAGATAGCATACAATGCCAAATAAAAAGGGCAGGAGGATGCGAATGAACGGTATTTCGTTTAATGTAGTCACTTTATTAGTAAGCTATCACCATTGTGGTTTGAATAGTCACTGATTATTGAGCTGGTTAAATTTTCGATGTCGGATTGAAATTTTGTCAAATTCGCTATTATAGCCCCGGCAGGAAGCATGTAAAAATTAGATTTTTCCCATGACTCATCTTCATAATCGTCTGTAGATATTTTATTTTCTATTGTCAGGGAATCCAGTTTCGGAAAGTTTTTAAATAGCTCTTCCTTATACTTTATAAGTAAATTTTTTATTTCAGCGGGATGATTTGTATAATAAAAGCTGTCCGCTTCAAGTTTATTCGTGACTGGCTTTGACGTGAGTTCATTTTTAAATTTTTCTAAGAGTGAGGTGACAGAATCGGAAATTTCGACAATTCTCTTAGCTTTTGCTTTTTTGTAATCAGGAAGCACTTCAATTATTCTATGAGTATTCCGATTAAGATTTGTGTTGGTTCGTTGCAGAGAAGCATCTACTTTTTGAAAACCGCATACAATATCTTGTTCAAGATTTTTAATTAAAAGAAAATAACAAGCTATTCCAAGGGATATAACAGTTGATAAAGCGAGAACAAAGATTTTTATGTGTCTGCTTTTCATTTGTTCAATGATGTCAAACAATTTCCTGAGGCACCGGTTTGTATTCTCCTTCGCTCTTGGCAACAACTGCGCTCGCCACCGCGTTGCCAATTACGTTCGTTGCAGATCTGCCCATATCTAGTAACTGATCAATCGCCAATACCAGCAATAATCCTTCAGTCGGAATCTTAAATGTTGCCAGCATTCCAGCCACCACAACAAGTGAGGCGCGAGGCACACCTGCAATTCCTTTGCTGGCCAACAATAAAATCAGCATCATTTGTATCTGATCAGGCAAACTCATATCCATTCCATAGGCCTGCGCAATAAATGCTGTTGCAAATGTCATATACATGATGCTTCCGTCAAGGTTGAATGAATATCCCAGCGGCAACACAAAACTTACAACGCGATTGCTGATTCCAAATTTTTCCAGCGCTTCAATTGTCATTGGCATGGCGGCTTCAGAACTTGCCGTGCTGAACGCGAGAATAAGCGGCTCTTTAATGTGACTGAGTAATTTAAAGAATGGAATTCGGAACATCAGACAAACAATAAAAAGTACGACAAAAATGAAAAATAATAGTCCGCCGAAGAAACAGGCGATCAGGTATAGATAGCCGACCATTATTCCCGGACCTTGTTGTATGAGTATCGCCGTGATCGCTCCAAATATTCCGAGCGGCGCAACTTTCATTACGTAGTCGGTCACTTTAAACATGATGTGACTCAAGGATTCGCAGAATTGTAAAACAGCCTTTCCTTTTTCACCGGCGGCGCTTACCGCAATTCCAAAGAAAACTGAAAATACTACAATCGGAAGAATATCATTTTCTGCAGCCGCTTTAAAAACGCTTGAAGGAATAACATGCTCAATAAAATTGGAAGCAGTTTGTGCATGTGCTTTTACGCCGGTTTCTGCCCCCGCTCTCGGGAGCTCTAGTGTCATGTGTTTGCCCGGCTCAAAAACATTCGCAATCACCAAACCAATAAATAATGCCACTACCGTTGCGAGCAGAAAATATAAAATGGTTTTGGCGCCTATTCGTCCCATGATCCGGATATCTCCGATTTTTCCAATCCCTAAAACAAGAACGGAAAAAACGAGTGGCGCAATAATCATTTTAATAAGTAATAAAAAGATCTTACTCGCCATATTAAACGGAACTGCCAATGATTTTTTATAATCGCTTTTCATTGCGGTTATTTTCTCATTATAAACGTCAAATTGATGTTCTGCGAGTTTTTTATCAGCGATCTTATCGTAGAAAACCTGTTTTGGGACATCCAGTGTTTTTAATTCCGGTTCTACCTGCAGGTTAATAATTGTTCCCGTTACAATTCCGATAGCTAATGCAATAAGAATAAATAAAAGCAGTTTGTTCTTCATCATAAAATCAAATCCTCGATGTTCTGTTTCTTAATAAGTGATCGGCCAATACTATTGCTGCCATGCTTTCCACAATTGGCACCGCGCGCGGAAGAACGCATGGATCGTGTCTTCCTTTTCCTCCCATTTCAGTTTCTTTTCCCTCAGAATTTACAGTCTGCTGTTTCTGCATTATGGTGGCAACTGGTTTAAACGCCACACGGAAAAAAATATCTTCGCCGTTCGAAATTCCTCCCTGTACTCCGCCGGAGAAATTGGTACGAGTAGTTATTTTTCCATCTTTCTGAATAAATTCATCGTTCAATTCCGCGCCCGTAAAATTAACTGCGTCGAATCCTGCACCGTATTCAAATCCTTTAGCTGCGTTTATGCTCAGCATGGCTTTTGCAAGATCCGCATGTAATTTGTCAAAGACAGGTTCACCTAATCCGGCTTCCGTATTTTTAATTACGCAAGTGATAATTCCACCAACAGTATTTCCGGATTTGCGCATTTCTTCAATGTGCTCGATGAATTTTTTTGCAGTTTCATCATCCGGGCAACGAACAATATTGCTTTCAGTTTTATTCAGGTCAAGTTCTTTGTAACTTTTATCAAGCTTCAGGTGATGAACCTGAGAAACATATGCTGATACAGAAATTTTTTTATTGTTCAGGATTTGTTTTGCTACTGCACCTGCAACTGTTCTCGCTATTGTTTCGCGTGCCGAAGAGCGTCCGCCGCCACGATAATCACGAATTCCATATTTAACTTCGTAAGTGTAATCGGCGTGCGAGGGACGGAAAATATTTTTAATGTTGTCGTAATCTTTCGATCGCTGATCTTCATTCAATACGATAAATCCAATTGGAGTTCCTGTTGATTTTCCTTCAAAAATTCCGGATAACAATTGAACCTTATCCTGCTCCCTGCGTTGCGTTGTAATATGTGATTGTCCCGGTTTTCTTCTGTCTAATTCACTCTGAATAAAATTTTCGTCAATAATCAAGCCGGCAGGCACTCCTTCAATTATTCCACCAATTGCAGTACCATGCGATTCACCAAAAGATGTCAGCTTAAATATTTTACCGAAGGAATTGCCACTCATAATTGCGCTCTAAGGTAATTTTTTTTGCCCGGCCTGCCAAGCTGAAAGAAAAGGATGTGTGTTTCAAATTTGTATCTTAGCCGCGAATAAAAATAACAAATGAAACTTCTTATTAAAAACATAAAGTTGCTGGTTGGAACATACGACGCTGCAACGCCGAGAGTTTGCGGAGATGATATGGCTAAATTACCATCAATTGAGAATGCATGGCTTGCTATTGATGAAGGATTGATAGCAGATTATGGTAAGATGGAATATTTTCCGGGAATTGAAGACTGGCGCGGACTGGATGTAATTGACGCTGCAGGTAGAATGGTTTTTCCAGGATGGTGCGATTCGCATACGCATCTTGTTTTTGCAGGGAGCAGAGAAGGAGAATTCGTTGATAAGATCAATGGATTATCTTATGAAGAAATTGCAAAACGTGGCGGAGGAATTTTAAATTCTGCAAAACGTTTGCAACAGGCAACAGAAGATGAATTATTTGAAAGTGCGAAAGAGAGATTGTTTGAAGTGATCAGTTTTGGAACGGGCGCTATCGAAATAAAAAGTGGTTACGGCCTTACGGTGAAAGACGAATTAAAAATGCTTCGCGTTATACGCAGGTTAAAAGATATTTCTCCTATACCAATTCGTTCTACTTTTTTGGGAGCACATGCTTTTCCGCAGGAATTCAAACAGAATAAGGACGAGTATGTAAAGCTGGTAATTGATAATATGCTGCCTGAGGTAGCGAAGGAAAAGCTTGCTGATTACGTTGATGTTTTTTGTGAAGATGGATTTTTCTCGGTTGAACATACAGATCAGATACTTGAAGCTGCGGCAAAATATGGATTGAAACCAAAGATACACGCCAATGAGTTGGATTATTCTGGCGGTGTGCAGATAGGTGTTAAGCATAAAGCTGTTTCGGTGGATCACCTCGAATGCACGGGTGATGATGAAATAGATGCTTTGCTTGAATCGAAAACGATGCCAACATTGTTGCCGTCTACCGCTTTTTTTCTGAATCTTGATTTTCCACCCGCGCGCCAGATCATAAGCAGCGGTTTACCTGTTGCTTTGGCAAGCGATTACAATCCAGGTTCGTCTCCGAATGGCAGAATGAGTTTTGTTATTTCTCTCGCCTGCATTAAACTCAGAATGTTACCGGAAGAAGCAATTAACGCCGCAACAATCAATGGCGCATGCGCAATGGAACTTGAGCATGAAGTGGGAAGTATTACCATTGGGAAAAAAGCAAACGTGTTCATCACAAGAGAAATTCCATCGCTTGCCTATATCCCTTACCGTTTTGGAAACGATCTGGTGGAAACAGTAATTGCAGGCGGAAAAATAATTTCCTGAGAGATTAATGGTTTATTCCTCTGATTTCTTCACAAATTGATGGGAAATCTGCTCTTTTTTTGCACTAGTATTTCTCAATCCTTTTGTTAATTTTGTAGCTTCAGTTTAACCCCATATTTCATGGATAAAGTGGCAGAGAAGACTTCAAAAAAAACTTCCAAATTTTCGAAAGAACAATATTTAGCGTGGTATGAAAGTATGTTGCTCATGCGTCGTTTCGAAGAACGCGCGGGACAGCTATACACCATGCAAAAAATTAAAGGTTTCTGTCATTTGTACAATGGACAGGAGGCTATTGTTGCCGGAACAGTGAGCGCAACGAAAAAGGAAGACAAGCACATTACAGCTTATCGTGATCACGCTCATCCGATCGGACTTGGCATGCATCCAAAATACATCATGGCTGAATTGTATGGAAAGGAAACCGGCTGCTCAAAAGGCAAGGGTGGTTCCATGCACATTTTCAGCAAAGAACACAATTTTGTTGGAGGCCATGGAATTGTTGGTGGTCAGATTCCTTTGGGCGCAGGACTTGCTTTTGCAGAAAAATATAACGGAACGGACAATGTTTGTGTTTGTTCAATGGGAGATGGCGCTGTGAGACAAGGCGCGCTTCATGAAGCGTTCAATATGGCTATGACCTGGAAACTTCCGGTAATTTTTGTAATTGAAAACAATAATTACGCAATGGGAACTTCTGTTGAAAGAACTTCGAATATGCGTGAACTCTGGAAACTTGGTTTAGCTTATGATATGCCTGCAAAGCCTGTAGATGGAATGACAGTTGAAACTGTTCATGAAGCGATAGAAGAAGCTGTTGCACGGGCAAGAAGAGGAGATGGTCCTACACTGCTTGAAATTAAAACTTACCGTTACCGCGGGCACAGTATGAGTGACGCTCAGACATACCGTACAAAAGACGAAGTGGAAGAATACAGAAAACAGGATCCGATTGAGAAAGTGATTACCACACTGAAAAAAAACAAATGGATCGACGACGCCGGAATTGAAGCAATGGAAGCGAAGATAAAAGCTATCGTTGTTGAGTCTGAAAAGTTTGCTGAAGAGTCCACTTTCCCTGACGCGTCTGAATTGTTCATCGACGTATACATGCAGAAAGATTATCCTTACATCTCGGAGTAATTTTAAATTATAAATTGAAAATTATAAATTGAAAATTATGGACACACAGAGTCTGGATGCGATGTTCCATGAACCGGCTGATGATTATGAAGGAGGAAATTCCGGCAATTTAATTCTTGACAGGTCATTTATTTTTTCTTTGAAAATTGTTGACTTGTATAAAAATATGTTAGAGCAGAAAGAGTTTGTTCTCTCGAAGCAGGTTTTACGCAGCGGGACATCTATTGGGGCAAATGTTGAAGAAGCAATTGGCGGTTATTCGCGAAAAGATTTTGCTGCAAAAATGGGCATTTCGTTAAAGGAAGCCCGGGAAACCCGTTACTGGTTAAGGTTAATTAAACACGGCGGATTTTCAACCGTTGATATTAACTGGTACATTAAAGAATCAACTGAATTAATAAACATACTTACTAAAATTGTAAAAACTATTCAAGGCAAATAGTCTTGTAATTTATAATTTACAATTTTCAATTTATAATTATAATTTATGGCTGAAATAGTAAAAATGCCGAAACTGAGCGATACCATGACAGAAGGTGTTGTTGCGGAGTGGCATAAAAAAGTCGGAGATAAAGTAAAGAACGGTGAAATTCTTGCGGAAATACAGACCGACAAGGCCACAATGGAATTTGAATCGTTTTATGATGGTGTGCTGTTGTATATAGGTGTGAAAAAAGGCGAAGCGGCTCCGGTTGATTCTATACTTGCTATTATCGGAAAAGAAGGAGAAGATGTTTCTTCACTAGTAAGCGGAGAATCCGGTGGAAAAGCGGTTACTAAGAATGAAGAGAAGAAGGAAGAAGTAAGTGCGAATGGTAAGAAAACAGAGGCACCAAAAATTCCTGACACGGTGAATATTGTGCGTATGCCAAAGCTGAGTGATACGATGACAGAAGGCGTGGTTGCAAAATGGAACAAAAAAGTTGGTGATAAAGTGAAGAACGGTGAGATACTAGCGGAGATCAACACAGATAAAGCGACAATGGAATTTGAATCGTTTTATGATGGCGTTCTGATGTACCAGGGTGTGGAAGAAGGAAAGGGTGCACCAATTGATTCTATTCTTGCTGTTATCGGTAATGGAAATGAAGATATCAGCGCATTGCTCGAACATGAAAAGAGTGGAGGAGCAGCAGGTGCTGCGCCAAAACAGGAAGATAAAAAACCAGCTGTGCAGGAGCAAAAGGCCCAACCGCAAAAAGAAAAAACTGAAAGTTCAGTTGAAGGCGGTAGAGTAAAAGCATCTCCTCTCGCAAAAAAACTTGCAAAAGAAAAAGGAATTGACATTGCCGCCATTCACGGTTCAGGTGAATTTGGCAGAATTGTAAAACGTGATATTGAAACCTATCAGCCGTCTGCGCAGCCATCGAAAGCTGGATCCGGCGCGGTTGTGCAGCCAGGCAAAGAAAGTTATACGGAAGAGAATGTCTCGCAAATGCGTAAGACCATTGCGAGGAGATTGGCGGAAAGTAAATTTTCTGCTCCGCATTTCTATCTCACCATGGAGATCGATATGGATAACGCTATGGCTGCACGTTCTACCATCAACAACAATATTGAGAGTAAAATTTCTTTCAATGACATGGTGATAAAGGCGGTTGCTCAGTCGCTGCGTAAACATCCTAACGTAAATTCCAGCTGGCTGGGTGATAAGATCCGTCGTAACCATCACGTGCATATCGGAGTAGCCGTTGCAATTCCCGATGGTTTGCTTGTTCCTGTTGTACGTTTTGCTGATTCAAAATCGCTTTCCCAGATTTCTGCTGATGTAAAAGAAATGGGTAAGAAAGCAAAAGACGGAAAACTTCAGCCGGCGGATTGGGAAGGAAATACGTTTACAATTTCCAATTTAGGGATGTTTGGTATTGATGAGTTCACTGCCATCATAAATCCACCTGATGCATGTATACTTGCGGTTGGTGGAATTAAACAAACGCCCGTTGTAAAGAATGGAAATATTGTTCCGGGAAATATTATGAAAGTTACGCTGAGCTGCGATCACCGTGTGGTTGATGGTGCAACAGGCGCGGCTTTTTTACAGACATTGAAACAGTACCTTGAGAATCCAGTGATGATGTTGGCGTAGGCGAAGTCATAGAGTCGAGGAGTCCTGGAGTCGGGAAAAACACATTAGAATTTGTTTGTCGTTTGTCGTTTGTCGTTCGAAGTTTGAGGTTCGAAGTTTGAGGTTTGAAGTTTGAGGTTTGAAGTTTCGAAAGTTGATATTCACCGCGCTCTCCGCCAACTCCGTTTCTCCGCGTGAAACCTCTCCACGTGTAATCACGTCGCGTCGTCGCGTTCGTCGCGAGAAAAAAAATCTCCGCGCCCTCCGCTAACTTCGCCTCTCCGCGTGAAATGCAGTCGTTTGATGTTTGAAGTTCGAAAGTTGATATTCACCGCGCTCTCCGCCAACTCCGTTTCTCCGCGTGAAATCTCTCCGCGTGAACCTATACCGGATCTACATCCACATTCACCCGCATCTTTTTAAACACTTCATGCGTTCTGAAATTATACAGCAGTTTATTGATCTCCTCTCTCACCTTTACTGCAGAAAACTCACGTTCAAGTTTTAATAATGACTTCTTATGAAATTGATTTCTTATTCTTGAAATAACCGGAAATTCAGGGCCCAGAACTCTCTTTCCGAAAACCGACCGTAACGATTCAGAAAAAAATTGCGCTCCGTTATTGACCATGTTTAAATCGCGATCGATAAAAGTAAATTCTATCAACCTGTAAAATGGAGGATAATGGAATTCTTCCCGCTCCCTTAACTGCGCATTATAAAATTCTTTATAAGCATTTCTGGTCACAAGATCAATCACCGCATGTTGCGGTTGCGATGTTTGTATAATTACCTTGCCGGGAATTTCTTTTCGTCCTGCTCTGCCACTTACCTGCTGCAGCAACTGGAACCCTCTCTCAAAAGAACGGAAATCGGGGTAGTTCAACAATTGATCAGCATTCAAAACTCCGACTAAACTCACTCTGTCAAAATCTAAGCCCTTCGTAACCATTTGCGTGCCGACAAGAATATCAATATTACCTTCTTCGAAATCTTCTATCAGTTGCGTGTAAGCGAATTTGCTGCGGGTGCTGTCCAGGTCCATCCGCGCGATCTTTGCTGCAGGAAATAACATCTCCATTTCTTCTTCAATTTTTTCCGTCCCGTAACTTCTGTATCGCAGATCACTTCCCCCGCACGCGCCGCAGGTTGCAGGCGGACTTACGGTGTAGCCGCAATAATGGCAAGTCAGTTTTCCTGATTGTTTGTGGTAGATGAGCGATACATCACATTGTACGCAATGTGGAACCCACCCGCACGTTCTGCATTCGGTAACCGGAGCAAAGCCTCTTCTGTTTTGAAACAGAATTACCTGTTCTTTCTTCGAAAGCTTCAATGTGATCTCATCTATCAGCGTCTTTGAAAAAATTGAATCTGTTTTGTTCTGCTTATTCTCCTCCCGCAAATTTGTTACAAATATTTCCGGCATCTGCGCATCGCCGTAACGTGACTTTAATTCGGATAAGCCATATTTACCAGTTGTGGCAAGATAATATGTGTCAATTGCAGGTGTCGCGCTTCCCATTAAAACTTTCGCGTTATGCAAAGTGGCGAGGTAAATGGCTGCGTCTCTTGCATTGTAACGAGGAGCAGGATCATGTTGCTTAAATGATGTGTCATGTTCCTCGTCAATAATAATCAATCCTAAATCGGAGAAAGGAAGAAATAATGATGAACGTGCTCCGATGATCAGATCATATTTACGCTGATTGAAAAGTTCCGGCTGATGCAGATCTTTTAGAACTCCGTTCCAGATCTCTACGCGTTCGTTTTCTGAAAATTTCGAGTGATAAATTCCCGCTCTGCCGCCAAAACAATGTTGTATCCTGAAAATAAGTTGTGTTGTTAAAGCGATCTCAGGTACCAGGTATAGAACCTGCTTTCCCTGCTTTAAAGTTTCTTCTATCAAATGAAGATAGATCTCCGTTTTACCGCTTCCGGTTACGCCATGTAAAAGGCAGACATTTTTTTCTTCAAATATTTTCCTGATCTCGTTATAAGATTTTTTTTGACCCTCATTCAACTGTTTGAGTTTACCGGTTTCTCCAAGATATTCCAGGCGGCCGGTCTCAATTTCCATTTCATCAAATACACCTTTTTTTATCAGTGCAGAAACAGGCGATGCATCTGTTTTTTTTATCAGATCAGATTTTTTTATCCAGCCGCGCCTTTCTTCCGGTAGAGGAAGTGACCGGTTACGCTGGTCTTCCGTAATATAAAAAAGCAGGGCTTC
>CBIHPU010000044.1:0-12230 GCA_966211935.1 uncultured bacterium
ATTCCGCTGCAAACCGGAACCTGCAATTCTTTTTTCATGATGAAACTGTAGCCACAGGCGTACAATGTATTGGAAGAAGAAAGATTGATATCAAAAATGGGACCCGGCGTTGAAGCGATTGAAGAGACAACAGTAAAGTTTGTGTCGTATTGATTAATGGAATTATAAACTCCCGCGTAGAGTCTTCCGCAATCATCTACATCAAGTCCCCCCCACGCGAATGAAGTTGAACTCAGATTCGCGTTATCCAGCAAAGCGCCGGTATTTTTATTCCACCGCTGAATGAGTTTACCATCGTAAGTGTAAAGAAATTTATTGTTCGCCGTCATTCCATTATAACCGGCGCGCGTTAATGCTCCGTTTATATATTGAACACTGCCGGATTCCTGGAAGTTATGATTATCCGGAAGAACATAAGCGGGAGGATAAAGAGTTGACGCAGGAACTTTCAGAAAAACATTGTTGAAGTTCTGGCCTATTGCATTCGTCGCCATAAAGACACTACCATTATTGTCTTTTGTAAGCAGCGACATGTCGTGACCAATTTCTGTTGTGTTAAGAACGTTCACAAGCGTTATATTCGTCAGCGTGGTATCCATTATGGCAGAATTGGTTCCGTATGCGCCGCCTGCCATAATTAAATTCTTGTTGCAGTTGTCGAAGAGAATTCTGTAGATCTCCTGGAAGTTCGAGTTGCCTGGATACAATGTCACCTGCGTTCCTGTGTTGTCAAGTTTTAAAATCTGCGCGGCGTAGTTCCAGCATTCTATGAGATACACGCTGCCGCTTACAGGGTCAATGGTGAAATCTCCGTAATAGGTCCATGGTGTAAAAACTCCGGTCACGTGCACCCATTGTATTACTCCTGTAGGTGAAAACTTGATAAGCTCGTAAGGATATTCCGCGCCGTATGCATAAACGTTTCCGTTATCATCCGCTTCAATATCATAAGCCGCATTATAACCGGTGAAACCAAGAGAAGAAGTCAGCATCCATGGGTCAATGATGATTGTTTTCGACGTATTGTAATTTGCAAGATGAAAACTTACAGTGTTATTGCTTACACTGAATTTTGTAGAAATTACAGATGAAGCGATCTCCTGGTAATAGGAAATCGGAGCGTGATCTACGATCTCTCCAAACTCCGTTTTAATTCGGATGTTTCCATCAGCGTCAATTGAAGGATTCGCGCCATCGTAAACCATTTTTATTTGCGACACATCCGCGCCGGGATGAACTATAAGTGAATATTTGAATCCTTCCTTGTCATCAACAAAAAAATATTCAACGTCAATTCCGGGATAAAGATCTTTATAGATTATTTTTTTAACCGTTGAAGCTTTATAACCATTCTTTACCGTTTTGCTGCTGTAAGTAAAATAAAATTTCTGTTTCTCTTCCGAAATTATTTTGCAGGCAGCATTCGCGTTAGCCCACCGCATAAAAATATAATGTGGCTTATGCACAGGCGCCACTCTTCTCTCATGCTCAGGACCTTCTCTCCTTTCTTCCCTTTCTTCCCTTTCTTCCCGTTTTCTTTTTTCGTGCTTGTCAATCACTTCATCATAATAATAAACAAGGCCTTCTGGAGTAAAGAAAACCTGCATGGGCGTATTCGCCATTCCAAATAATATTTCCGGTTGTCCCGGAATTTTACTTGCGTCCCATTGTCCCTTGTTTTCAATAAATACTTTATGAATGAATGGGTCCTTAACGATCCATGAGCCGGAAGTTGACTGTGCCGGTAAGAACGCCGTAGCAGCAGCAAGAAAAAACAGCAGGGTAAAACGGCGTAGAACGGTACTAGTAGTGAAGATGTACATAATCTTGTTGGCGTTGGTTGGTGAAAAAAATCATGTCGGAGTAATGATCCTTTTCCAAATTTATTTTCAACCTGAGCGGGAACAGAAGGCATTTCGTTTGCAGGGCATTTTATATAGCCGAAAAAAGAAATTGCGCGGCCAGTAAAAACGGCGAATAAAAATCAGTTATGAGCGTGACAAATTCCCAAATGAAAAAACCAATATTGTTCATGATTAATTTAACTGCGGTCACAGGGGTTAGTGACGCGCGTCATGTTCATCCGAATACTGCAACATGAAACAAGAATAATCAATTCACCACGATTTTTCTGTTTATTTTTTCTCTGCCTGTATCGACTTCAACAAAATAAATTCCTCTTGGCAAACTTGATATGTCCACGTTAAAAACTGTTTTGGAATGATTGCCGTTGCTGAACACACGGTTGCCGAGAATATCATAAACATTCACCTTTGCAGAGCGAGCTGCTTTTTCTTCGCTCAACACCACCTGGAATTTTCCAGCAGAAGGATTTGGAAAAATTGTAACCGGCTCCGGCTGCTGAACAGGTTTTAGCTTTTTGTTCTCCAGTCTTACTCCCTCTTCATTAAAAATATTTATCCCCGCAACCGGTAAACACAACCATTTGTTATTGTAGGCGTCAATACTTAATGATAAAATGTAATTATCAGCCAGAAGTGAATTAGTAGAATTAAAAACTTTCCAGGTGCTGCCATCAAATTTCGAAAGGCCACTGTGAGTTGCTATCCACTTTGTTCCATTGTGGTCAATTGCAATATCCCTTATTCTGTCGTCTGGCAAGCCTGAATTCACTGTATCGTAAACTGTCCAGCTGTAATCATCAAAGACACACAATCCACCCATATATGCGGCAACCCATTTATTTCCCTCGTCATCAATTGCTATTGAAGTGATCCGGTTACCCGCTATTCCTGAATTTGAAGTGTTGTAAATGATCGCGATCTCTTCACTAAAACGAAGAAGGCCCGCGTCATCTGTTCCTATCCACTTGTTTCCTTGTTTATCAATAGCGATACTCCGGACCATATTATCACCCGGCATATTAAAAACTGTCCAGCTGACTCCGTCAAATTTCAGAAGTCCCGCATCTGTGCCGATCCATTTAATTCCGTCAGCATCAGTTTCCATCCCGGTGGCGTAAAAAAAAGGAACGACGTGAGAAGGCGGAGTAAAATCCTGCCAGCTGTTTCCGTTAAACGCAAAAAGATTTTCTCCTGCTATCCACTTAACGCCATCGTTGTCAATTTCTACGGTGTTATATGCCGCGTTTGTTGCGTTTTTATTTTGATAATTGGTCCATGTTTCCCCATCAAAGCTGCTGATGAATCCTTCACTGGTAACGATCCATTTATTGTTGCGCTCATCAAAAACAATTTCCGCAACAGCGTTAGATGACAAATTGGAATTAGAAACATTAAATGACCTGATTGAAGTGCCGGAAATTTGTTTGATCCCACTTTCTTCTGTAGCAAACCACTCGTTACCTTCCCTGTCGATCATGATTGAAGTAATTGCATCTTCCGCGAATTCGCTGTAACTCCACTTTCCTGATTCTAATTTTAAAAGCGTGGCGAATTCATTATTACCGGTTCCAATAAATACTGTTCCGTTCTGGTTTGCATAAAGCGCGTTCACATCGTTGCTTGGCAGTGCCGAATTGGAAGTATTATAGATTGTCCAGTTTTCTCCTTCAATATGCAAAAGGCCTCCGTTGTTATAAGTATATTCATTTCCCAATCCTATCCATTTCTCTCCGTTTCTTCCAATAGTTATACATTTTACATTATCGGAGGAGAGCTGTGAATTTGTTTTGTTGTAAGTAATAAACCGGTTCTCATTGAACCGCGCAATTCCTTTCGCGGTTGCTATCCAGAGATCTTTATTTTCAGTTATTACCTGGTTAATGTGAGTGGCCGGAAGTCCGGAATTTGAAACTGTATAAACTGTCCACTGTTGCCTGTTGTCCAGCTTTGCAAGTCCCGCAGAAGTACCGATCCATTTATTTCCTTCTGCATCAGGAAAAATTGTAGTAACGATATCAGAGGGAACGCCGGAGTTCACGGTATTGAAAACGGTCCAGTTACTTCCGTCATACATTACCAATCCTCCTCCTTCAGTACCAATCCATTTTATTCCGTTCTGATCAACAGCAACAGCTAAAATTGAATTCACGGGTAATCCTGAGTTTGCTTTATCATAGAAAATATGATTGCCGGTTCTCTTGTCAATGCGCGCAAGACCCGCGCTGCTGCCTACCCACACTTCATTTTTTTCTTCGGCCAGCGCTTTTGTTTTCTCCGCTCTGGAAAATGAGACCCATTGCCTGGTCTGTGTACTGCAAAGAAAAACACAACATTTAAAAAATAACGTCAATACGTATCGGTTCAATCCCATCTCACTATCCTCCTAAATTTTCTTCACCCCTTCAACCCTTCTCAATTATTTAATTTATCACTGAAATTGTTTACCGGCAAAAACACAAACAAAACAATACTCATTATTTTCCCGCCCTGCAATCCCGATTGTTTTATTTGTGCTCTGCCTGTGTAAACGCCTGTAAGAATTCTCAGTTACTGCTCACCGTGCTTTTAGAATCTATGGTCTTGTTTTCGAAATAATAATCAATCATCCCCGGACCTTTATAGACCAATTTGTAAATGGCATTGCCGGAAGAATTCATGTAATATAAATTTCCATCGCGACCGGTAATAAATGCATTGCAATCTGCTGAAAGATCAGTTGCGAAAGTGTAGCGGACAGTTGGATTGGATGGATCAATATATCCAATTGTGTGTTTGGAATTATCTGCAAAAAAATATTTACCTGAATATTTAGCGGGATACTCTGATGCAATGGGATTATAAAAAGTTCCGTTAAATGATTTAGCGTTCAAAGTTTTTTCAGAAACCGCGCTTGCGTGAATTGGATTTTCAAAAACCGCTTCAGTGCTGAAACCTTCAGTAACCGGCCAGCCGTAATTTTGTCCGCCGTTACTGATGTCGTTGATCTCTTCCCACAAATCATTACCATTATCGCTTACGAACATTTTACCACTTGCAATATCGTATTGTGGTGTTCCAGGATTCTGCAACCCAAACGCCCAGATCATTCTGGTTGTTTCGGTACCGGTAAATGGATTGTCTGATGGAATAGTTCCGTCTGAATTGATACGAATAACTTTTCCTTCGAGACTTGAAAGATCCTGCGCCTTTTTCTCGTCTTCACCACAAGGAAGAGAAACATAAAGTTTTTCGTCTTTTCCAAATGCCATTCCCGCTGGAGATGCGACAGCCTTGCTTTTAAAAATTAATTTCTCGCTGCCCTTCACTGCAATGTTCCCTTTTGCGGTGACGCGAACAATATGTTCAAATCCAGAACCGGCATAAAGCATATAAACATAGTTGTTGCCTTTTCCAAACTGAGGATCGAGCGCAAGTCCATGCAATCCTGCTCCGTCAGGTATTTTACTCAACTGATAAAATTTAGAAGTTTTCCCGTTCTGAATAATTTTAATCTGACCGGATCTTTCTGACACAAACAACCTGCTGTCATCAGTAAATATTATTGATGTAGGTTGATCCACTGCAGCAACTTTGATCTGCTTGAATCCTCCCTGAAATGTCTGGCCGTTCACTATCAATGTAGAAATAAACAGCCCCATAAATAAATGCAACGCGTACCTTGTTCTCATCTTCCCTTCGTTTTTGTTTTTTAATAAATTAACTACTGTGAAGCAAATATAGATTGGAGAAAATATGCCTTAATCATTAATTCGTTTGTAGAGCAATTTACATGGCCGAAAACGGGAAAAGATTTGCCAGCGAAATATTTTAATTCTTTGGTTGAAGAATAATTTTTCTTGTAATACAGTTTTCTCCGTCTGAAACTGAGAGAAAATAAACTCCTGCAGCGACATGACTGAGATCAGTCATCAATGATATTCCATCGCCGTTCATATTCCTGCTTTCATTTATCACCACATCTGACAGAGCGTTCAAAAGTTTTACTTCTATTAATTTCCCGGGAGAAAAATTATTTTGAATGTCAATATTTATAATTCCGTCAACAGGATTTGGATATACATTTAGTTTGAATTGATTTTTTTCTGCCGCTACTGTTGTAAGCTGGGTCGTAACAATATTGGAAAGCGGATGCTGTATTCCAAATGAACCCGTGTAGCACCAGAACTTTAAAACACTTTCCACCTGGTAAAAATATAATTGCCCTTCAGAATTAAAATCTGTGTAAGACGTCTGAACCATGCTGGAATCATAAAGCGTAAGTGTTTCTTTTGATGTTCCACGGTAAATTCTGTAATACAAAACTTCTTTTCCTTCATATACGCTCCAATTTAATGTTGTATTGCTGTTCTCAACAGACACGTTCAACAACATAGTGCGTTGTAGCCCGCTCATTGAAGATTGAGTCCCACACGTATCCGTTGTTGAAATAGAATAGTTGTAAGAGCGCAAATCAGGTTGAGATAAACTGTCTGTAATTTCCGTTATTACATAATGCTGATTTGCGAACTCCTGAATGGGCACAACATTATTGTCTTCTGCCCTGTAAACGGTTATGTTTTCTACATCCTGAGATTCTGTCCAGTCATCAGAGATCACATACAACTTGTTTTTTCCGCTGCTGTTATCGTAACTCGCCATGCAAAATCTGTGTGACTGAACATTTGTATTGATGTTCACTTTAACGGGAAGCGAATACGCAACGCATCCGCTTGGTTGATCATTGATAACACCATAAAAATTTTCATTTAAAACCGACGTACTGTTTCCTGTTGTGCCATTTGTCCACGTGTAATTTCCTCCTTGTCCGCCAGCGTTCAATGTGGCTGCACTGCCTGGACAAATTTCATAAGTCAGCCAATGCGGATTGTTTGCTGCTGAAGTGATCTCAACAACAGAACACAATTGAGGCCCGAGCTTGGATAAAAATGTTGTGGTATCAGGGTCTAAAGTATCCGGACCAAAAGCTGCGGCTTCACTTCCAATTGAACCCGTTATAAAAATATTTTTCTGCGGATCTATTGAAATTGTTGTGATCCAGGAATTGAGTGTCCTCGTTTCACCCAGAATAAAATTTTGCGCATTGTAAATTTTTATAACACTGTAACCTCTATGCCCCTCTTCACAGGGACAATCATATTCACCTTCAACTCCTACAACATATAACTTTCCGTCATCAAACTTCATGTCCCGGTAATCACCATCGCCGTTAAGCTGCTGCCATGAAATTGTTCCGTTTTGCCCGTTAAGACGATTGATGCGCGCATCGCCACCATACTTAAAGCTGCAGTTGCTGAACACGTAAGCGTCTCCGTCAGGCGTAACACGCAGGGTATGACCGCTCATTCCGTAATAACAAGCTGGACCAATAATATACTTTGTCCATAACGTATCAAGATTCGCGTTGGTTTTAATTACGTATCTGCCTTCTTCAGGAGCCGTAAGCGTATCGCCACTCCAATTCTGTCCTTCTTTATCCATCAGGAAAAAATAATTTCCCTGGCTATCCGTTTGTACCTCCCTTCCTGAATTTGGCCAATACGTTTCCCGCTCCGGCATAAAATCAAATAATTTCACTCTTATAAAATTTCCGTTCACATCGTATTGCAATACAGTCGCGGATTGCTTGTTTGCCGAATGAAAAACGCCATCAAGATAAAGCGAATCGGAAATGGAACCGGTTGAACAAACTATGTTTGCGATCTTGTTGTAGGTAACACCTATGCAATTATCTTTCTTTTTCCCCCCAAAAGTTTTCATCCATTGAATAGTTCCATTCAGATCCATTTTTCCGGTTACGCCATCTTCGGCCCCCAGACTCTGGATAGTGATCCCGTCAATGGTAATGTTACCAAGAAAAACAGCGGAAAAATAACAGCTCTGCACTCCATCATACTCCATATACTGAATATAAAAAGGGAGCTGCCAGTGTTTTTTGAATAATAACTCGCCATTGCTGGAATAACAATAGAGTATAGTTCCCTTCGTGTCATTTATCGCGTTGTTCCAGTAACCATTTACTTTATAAGCCGAAACATAAGCGTATAGCTTCCCCTGGTTATCTGTAAATGTATGATCAGGGCCGAACTGATTGGGAACTTCAGTTGTATAAATTTTTTTTGACCAGATCCAATTCTGCGCGTTTGCGTTGATTGAAAAAATGAGCAGGTAAAAAACAAAATAATATTTCTTCATTATTCTCATATTGAAGCATTCGAATAGTAGTAGGTATTAATTACTGTAAAATTCACGCCGGTAAAAATTCCGTAATTGTGGGGCCAGATGAAATCTGAAAAAAGGTAACGTGGAATTGCAGGCAAAACGTCACTGTCAAAATGGACTGAGCGCTTTGCTATAATTTTTTCAAGTTCGTGTACCTTGCCGGGGAAATAATATTTAGAAATAATTCCTCCTTCCGGATCGTTGTAATCCTGCTGTGAATCAAATAAAAAAAATAAATGATTGACCGTGCAGAATTTTATTGCATTGCTTCCCATCACACATCCCCCTTTCTCAGCTTTAAAATTCCGAGATAAAGGTAGGTGTGAATTAAGCATTAATGCCCGCTATTCGGCAGGAGCAAGAGAGCTATCGCTGACGGGGAGAAAAAACACGAAGTATTATTTAACTGAATATATGCGGAAAATCATTGGCAAACATATTTCACGCGGAGCGGCGAAGATAGCGGAGAGCGCGGTTTTTTCTCGCGGCGATCGCGGCGACGCGACGATCATTTTATGCTATGCGGTTTCTGATTATCCAATAGGAAATTTCTCAACTCCGCGCACTTTGCCATCCTTTGCGCCCTTCGCGTGAAACCCGAATAAAATCTTATTCAGTAATTAAAACTTTCTGAACAGAAACAGCTCTGCTTCCTGCTGCCTCGAACGAATAAACTCCCATCGAAAGATCTTTTACATCCAGTACAATTGAATGTTTTCCGGCTGAATATTTACGCGCGGATTGTAAAAGAAATTTTCTTCCCCTCAGATCAGTAGCTGCGATTTCAATAACATCTTCTTCATTCAAAACAAAATTCACCATCACCTTTCCATCTGTAACAGGATTCGGGAAAATATTTAATTCATTTTCCGTTTTCGAAACTGACTGAACATTCGTGATCACGCCTGAATACCATTCCACTCTTTTCACAACATTATTCTTATCAGCATGCACCATTGACGCAGGATAATTGATCAGATCGGAAAGATAAACGTAGTTATTTGAAGTGTCGCGCATTAATTCCAACGCGGAAACAACTGTTGTTCCGAATTTGGCATACACGCTGTCATATTTTATTACGTACTCATGTTGACGTATCACATCCGGAAAATTTCCGAACGGAGTTGTAAGACTGCCCCACGCGTCACAGGTAATTGTTTTTACTGTACGACTTACATAATAAGTGTCAACATCCATGCTGTTTACATTCATCGGCAACTCCCATCTCGAATTGTTATTGAAAGAATTTCCATACGTGCAGGGAGCACCGATAAGCAACTCCTTCGGATTATAGTAAAAATTCACGTTTGCATGTGTGCCTGAATCCTGGCGAAAACCAACTGTCCAGAATCCTGTGTTATCAATCTGCCAGAACATGTATCCTTTACTCATTCCCTGCGATCCAACAGGTGCGCCGCCTGCTAACCCGCTGTACATTGCCGCGGGTCCGTAAGTATAAACGTTCGAAGTCGGAAAAGCGGAAGCGTACGGTGTCCATGAAGTGAGTCCATAAGTTGGCACACTTGGATAATCTGAAGTAAGCGAGGTGAAGTTCCATGCCTGCGCTGTTGCGCCCGGTGTTCCCAATGAAATGGAAGGCGTTGTATCCGTATCGGTAAAATAAGTGTATCCCGCCTGCGGAAGGTTAGCGCCTGTAATTGTAATCTGAGCAAACGAACATTGCATTAAAGAAATAATGCAGGTAAAAAGAAGTAAAGATTTTTTCATTGTATAATGTTATAGTTACACTAAAAATCTTCTGAATTCAGGAGTAAAAAGATGAGCGGCGTCACCAAATTAACACGCAAACAATTTTTCCGGTTACGAATGCGTGTTATTAAAATTATGAAGGTTTCTTTTTCAGTTTTGCTAATTGTTTTAACACTGTGTATTAACGCGCAAACGCGAGAGGTTTCATTAAGCATGCACGCTGGAGTTAATTATGGAAAATTGATCGACAAAGACTTTAAGATAAAACAACGTGAACCAGGTTATTTGATCACAGCAAGCGCTGGATATAACCTGAATGGCTGTACCGGATTTGCAGCTGAATTCGGTTATGAAAAAAAGAATTCCAGACAAAATGCTTTTGACGAAAATATCAACCTGAACTACTATAATTTCCGTTTGCTATTCAGTGGTTATTTCGTTTATGGGGCAAAAGGGATAATGAATGTAAATTTCGGCGGTTTTTACAATCAACTTGCAGGTGGAAATTCGATAATTTCAAAATCTGATTATGGTTTGAGCGTTTCATTGAGTCCTGGAATAATGCTCAGCAAAAAAATCATTCTTGAATCACGTTTCCGGTATGAAAAAGGACTCAAAAACATCTACGCGCCCGAGCCAAAAATCAGGGTTCTTCGCAGCTCTTATTTTTCTGTAAGCGGAGGCATTACTTTCTTTTTGTAGTTCCGGGTTGAGTAAAATCGCCTACAAAACATAGGCTTTTCGTCTGTGAAATACTGGTAATTGGCCCGTTTCACCAATAGTCAGGCAAATAACGGAAAATAGACTGTAAACGCCGCTTTTTATTATTTCTATATATCCACAAAATCTTTAAATTTGCGCCTGCCTTAAAAAAGGCATTTTTCATTGTAGAACCGCCCCGTTTATCCGGGGCAAAAAACCGGAGATATGAAAATTCTAGTTGCAATCAGTAATGTGCCTGACACCACAACAAAGATCGCTTTTGCAAACGGCGATACTGAGTTCAGTAAAGCTGGTGTTCAGTTTATAATTAATCCATACGATGAATGGTATGCATTGGTGCGCGCGCTTGAGCTGAAAGAAGCAGGCAAAGCAACAACTGTAACGCTTATTCACGTTGGACTTGCGGACAGTGAAGCAACGATCCGCAAAGGACTTGCATTGGGAGCGGATGATGCGGTGCGTATAAACGCGGAAAGCAGTGACGCGTTCTTTATTGCAGAACAAATTGCAAAATACGCGAAGGAGAACGCGTACGAACTTATTCTTGCCGGAAAAGAAACAATTAATTACAACGGATCTTCTGTTGGAGGAATGATTGCAGGATTGATGGATCTTCCGTTTATTTCACTTGCAACAAAACTTGACGTGAATGGAAACGCTGTAACAGTTGAACACGATATAGACGGAGGTAGTCAGGTTGTTGAGTGCCCGCTTCCACTGGTGATCTCATGCGCTAAAGGAATGGCCGAACAGCGTATTCCCAACATGCGTGGAATCATGGCTGCACGTACAAAGCCGATCAAAGTAGTTGAAGCAGGAGCTGATGCGAAACTCACATCTATTAAATCGTATAAACTTTCCGCAGGCAGAACGCAGGTGAAATTTATCGATCCTGAAAAACCTGAAGAATTAGTGAACCTGCTGCATACGGAAGCGAAAGTGATCTGATAGAAGTAATTATAAATGAAAAATTTTAAATTACTTCTGAGCGGCAAACTTCAAACATCTAACTTCAAACGATAAACGATCATGAAGCAGAAATCCCAAGGCTGATTTCGCTTCATGACGAGAACGAGAAACGACAAACAAACTAACGATAAACGAAATGTCAGTACTAATTTTCACAGAGAACAATAAAGGCAAAGTAAAAAAAGCTTCGCTTGAGGCAGTGAACTACGGCGCGAAGATCGCTGAGTTGCTGGGCACGCAGGCTGTTGCTCTTGCTTTTAACGCGGACGCAGATCAGCTCAATGAGATCGGAGCAGCGGGCGCAAAAAAGATCCTTCATGTAAAAGGAGATCAGTTTAAATCTTCAGATTCGATGATACTTGGGGCCGCTGTAGAACAGGCTGCAAAAGCAGAAGGCGCAAAAGTTATTGTATTTTCATTCGATATTACCGGCAAAGCAGTTGCTCCGCGCGTTGCCGCAAAATTAAAGGCGGGGCTGGTAGCGGGCGCAACGGAATATCCCACAGTTAACGGCAGTTCTCTTGAAGTACGTACAATCGTATTCAGTGGAAAGGCAAGCGCAGTTTACGCGCTGAACTCCGACGTTAAAGTAATATCCCTGCTCCCCAACTCTTTCCCTGTTACAAAAGGAAATAATGCCGCAACTGTAAGTGATTTCAATGTTGATCTTTCCGGTGTTTCATCAAAGATCACAGTGAAGGAAGTAAAATCAATTTCATCAGGCGGAACAGTTCCTTTACCTGA
>CBIHPU010000045.1:0-12226 GCA_966211935.1 uncultured bacterium
AATAGTTCGACCAGTAGCTCGGCCCCCTCATTGTCTTTAATTGTAGGATCTTCATAATCGTTTTTATTTGTCCATGATATGATTAAAAAACAATACCACGGTTTGATGATTGTTGTCATCGTTGTCCCTGGCTTTCTTTATGTGGAAATACTTTCAAGCTGTGTAATTATTTCTCGTCGTAATAATAAAGGTCAATTACTGTCTCTGGGAAAAAAATTCCTTTGACTCACAGAAAAGATTTTTTTCTTCCCAGATTCTTTAATTTATTCTGGCATGCAAATTTGCTTGTTTATTATATGAGGAATATTTTATTGTTTCTTTTTTCCGCGATATTGCTAACCTGCGCAACCCCAACCCGCATTACCGGCAGTTGGAAAAATCCTGCACACTCCAGTAAAGTAATAAGACATGTTTATGTTGCCGCTCTTACAAACAATACTGTTGCAAGAACAGTTGCTGAAACTGAAATGGCAGCCGCGCTTGAAAAATATGGCGTAAAAGTTACAAAGAGTCTCACGGCGTTCCCTCCGGGTAATCAAAAAGATTCAGTTACACTTGAGAAGGTGATGAGTTATGTGAGAAATGATAATACAGATGCTATTCTTACTATTACCTTGATCAGGCAAAAATCGGAGGTTCGATATGTGCCGGGATCATATGGATACGATCCTGCAATACGGTACTATTATTATGGAAGATTCGCTGGGTATTATTCCTATTGGTATCCATACATGTATGATCCGGGTTACTATACCGAAGACGAAGTTTATTTTATAGAAAGTAATTTATACGATGTTTCAACTGATGAGCTTGTCTGGTCCGCACAATCAAAAACGTATAATCCTTCTGGTTTTCATCCGTTTTCCAAAGAATTTGCAGAGACCATTTCGGCTCGCTTAAAAAAAGATGGACTCATTGCCGCGAAGATGGAAGCATCGAACGCCAAGAAATAATTTCGTGCTGGTGAATATTTTCTGAACAAAAATTCCCGTCATGCGCCAGACTGATCCTGCTCACATTCAACGCGCGGTCATTCGTTAAGAATCATTTAATTCCTTCTCATGCCTTTCTAATTTAACGTGAAGAAATTTTCGCGTTGTTATTGAATTTACAAAAGGCATGAACCACACGTCCAGGTTGGCTGCAATTTTAATTGCGGGCATTTTTTGCCTGTGCGGTTTTATATACGCTCAGCAGTCTGCGGATACCAATAACATTTACGTACGATTGAAAAAATATGCGTACAAACGGAAACTAACACGTATGGCTTTTGACGCGGTGTTTGTAGATCCACAGCCTATGGAATATCCCACCAAGCCAGAGTCGACTCAAAAAAAAAATGTAAATCCCTATCTGAAGTATGAGGGAAAAACGATACGGACAATTCATATTCTTGTATTTGATCCTTTTGGGTATTCTGTGAATGATACCGCGTTGAAAAAAATAAAACGGTTTCAGAAGGCGGCAAATCAGTTGCACATCACAACTCGGCAATGGGTAATTCACAACCGTTTATTGTTTCGCGAAAACGAAGAAGTGGAAGCGCTGGAGATAAGTGAAACGGAACGTATGTTGCGCCAAACAGTATATGTGAATGACGCGCGCATTGAAGTAAAGAGAACAAAAAGCCGCGACAGCGTGGACGTTTATGTTTATGTACATGATAAGTGGCCTATAACTGCGCCGGTGAATATTATCAGTCCTACTTCCGGCAACTTTACGATAAGAAATAAAAACCTGTTTGGTGTGGGCCAGCAGTTTGAACAGTATACGTCCGCCAAATATCCGAACGAGTATTTATTTAATGGGTATTATCAGATTGCCAATATAGATGAAACATTTATTTCTGCCAGAGGATATTACGAAGCGGGCACAAACGGCACATTGGTAGGAATTAATTTTGACAGGCCATTTTATTCGCCGCTGGCTAAGTGGGCGGGAGGATTGGCAATGAATAAGTCCTGGCGCTATTATCTTTACAGTAAACCCGAATCACAGACACAGGAGAAACTGAATCTTGACTTCACTGGGTTTGATGTGTGGGGGGCTAAAAGCACAAAGCTGAGTACGGATTCAAGCATCTTCAATTTGAGTACAAACATTATTACCGGAATTCGTTATTACCAGAATACCTTTCAGCGTCGACCATCGTTTACCATTGATACAGCCAAATCGTTTCGTAACCAGCGAATGATAATTGGTAACGCAGGCTTTGCAATTCAGCAATATTATAAAGAGAAATTTATTTATCGCTTTGGCGCAACGGAAGACGTTCCGGAGGGCTTGATCATCCAGTTGATTTATGGCGGCGTAAAAAATGAATTTGACCCGGTTAGATATTACGCGGGAACGGAGATTGCTACGGCAAGACATTTTAAAATAGGATACCTGACTGCGACTTTCTCATATGGCGTGTTGTTCAATAAAGGATTGAACAACGATGTAACAACACGTTTCCGCATTTATTATTTCAGCGATATTTTTAAACGCGGCGATTGGTATTTCAGGCAGTTTGTGAATTACGATCTTGTTACAGGAATGAATAAGAATCATAAAGAGAAGATCAGTATTTCTGCGGCGGAGTTATATGGATTCAACGCTGGGCCCGCGAATGGAAACACAAAAATGCTGCTTAACCTTGAAACGGTGGCGTATGCGCCTTACAATATTATTGGTTTTCGATTTGCTCCTGTGCTTATGCTGGGTTATGGAATGATCAGCGATCCGATAAACAAGGTTCTTAATTCGAAAATTTACCAGGCTTACGCTTTGGGAATTCTGGTTCGTAATGAGAATTTATTGTCGAGCACCTTCCAGATATCAGCCGGATTTTATCCGTACCTGCCTGATGGCAGAAGAAATGTTGTACTGTATTCACCGGTTACCAGCTTCACCTTAAGAGTGAGAGGTTTCTCCGTTTCGAAACCGGCTTTCATAGGTTATTAATTGGTTTGCTACGTTGATATGACGGATGTGAAGAAAAACAAATGAGTGTTATCAGAATTTAAATTATTTCAGTTTTTAAATAATTTTTAAGTTGAATAATGATTGTGGCTTGGTAATTGATTTAATAATTTACAGGATGAAAAGGGTAGTAACATATTTAATTGTGATTGCTTCGCTTATCAGTTTTGAGGGCTGGTCCCAGAAGCCGGGAGATCTTGAACCTATTGCAGGTAAACAAACGTTTGAAGGCAGACGTGTTTTAAGAAAGGAAAAAAAGATTGAGAAGAATACTGACAAGTATGCCGCGAAGCTATTTAAAAGTGGTCCTAAAGAAACCGCGAATAGATTTATCGGCAAGAAGTCAGGCGGAAGGGAATACAAGGCTCATCAACGTAAAGTAAGAAATAAAAGAAGAGGTGAGCGTTAGAACAGAGATAAGTAAAGTATCACATCGGAAAATTTCCGAAGCAATGCCGTTAAAAAGGCAGAAAGTGTCTGTCTGAATTAGCGGCATTTTGCTGTCCGCTATATTGATCAGCAATTGGAATACTCGCCGCTGCGAATATCCTGCAACATTTTTTTTGTGCCGTCAGAATTTATTTCGAGAACAGAGATGGTTCCTGGTCGGGTTGTAGCCGCAAGTTGGTCCAGGTCCGACTGGAACTCTTCGAGCCGCTCCCCGAACCAATCGTAAATTTCTCTAAGTTCATTATATAACGCTGAAGTAAGAAAATGTTTTTTTCCGTCAGAAAGTATAAATACAACCCTCACCGATGAGGGTATTTTAAGCGCCTTCTGCAATTTTCTTTTCTTGTTCATCAGTAGCATCATGCAATTTAAAGTCGCCACAAAAATATACTTCCTTTATTTATCTTATCCGGTCATAAGTCGCTCTAAAAACTGGCACATGTTTGTTTTGAAGAAAGTTTTTTTTTAGGTCCTGGACAATTTAATTGAACCTGCTTTTTTTAATGTTGGTCGGAGGCATGAGGAAATAAATGCTCTAATAAAAGAAATGAACATTTTTTCAGCATGAAAATAACATTCAAAATATCAAGAGTTACCAGCCGGAAAATAACATTATATCTATGCTTATAAACATCAAATGAACTAATGCGAATTCCCCTAAATAGAAATGCTTCCAATTTTGGCAATTCTCACACATGTCTTTTTTATTTCTGTTTTTGTTTTGCTTTGGCTTTCAGTAGTCCATATAGCTTATTCGGTGATTTTAGTAAAAATTTTATTGTAATAAAATGTGGAACGATTTTCTCATGTGTGTTTTGAATATCAGTTTCAATCTTGAAGATCATGAAGAAATTAGTTTATATGTTGTTTGTGCTGTTCATTCATGCGGCAAACTCTCAGACCAATGAAAGAAGGTGGAACGTAGGTGCTCACGGTGGTTTCATTCAATATGCCGGAGACCTTGGCCAAAGCTTTTACCGCTTTAACCAGGCTGCATATGGATTCGGCGGAATTTCTGTTTCCCGTTTCATAAGTCAACGCATCGACCTATTGGTATTTACCAGTTCGGGGGAAGTAGGGAACCGGGATGTAACAGGAGAGACTGTTCAGGAAGCGAAAGAAAGCAGGCATTCATTTTTGGCGCGTCAACATTCATTAACTCTTGGTATCCGTTATAATTTTCTTGATCAGGAACATTATGTAAGACCGTATTTGTTTGTAGGTCCCAGCATTATGTTTTTTGAACAGAAACATACGGTAGACACGGATCGTTTTGATTTTGCAGTCCCAACCGCGGCTGCAGGCGTTAACTTTCGTCTTAATGCAATAATGGCCATTGAGCTGAGAGAAACATTTATGTATTCTTCATCAGACGATCTTGATTTTCACTCAGGCGGATTGAATGACGCTTTTCTTTTTCATACAGCCGGAATAAATTTCAATCTCGGAAGACATTATATCGTCCCGAGCGAAAAAAGATCGCCTAAAAGAAAATTGTTCAGGAAATAACTTTCCTTAAGAAGGGACTTTGTTACTCAGTCTTCTGTTATTGAATGAAGAACAAGTACGGGGTATTCTGCCTGCGCGCTTATTTTCTTAACCGGATCGGCTTTAAAGATCGCCTGGATAAGATTGCGGTCGGTTTCTTCCATGATAAGAAGATCAAAACGTTCCTGGTCCATGAATTCATTAATAAGATTCACAACATCGTCTGTTTGCCTGTTCCAGAAAGTGATCTTTTCGCTCTCCGCACCATAAAAATCCTGTATTTCTTTTTTTCTCGCTTCAAATGTTGTAAGGTCTTCTGTATCTATAAATGTCAGCTCTGCCCTAAATACATCTGTAATATCTTTCAGATGCTGTAACGGTAATTTCTCTCCTGAGGGGCTTGTTGAAACGTAGATAATTCTTTTTATGTCGTTAAATCTGCATTGAACCGGAACAAGCAGCAATGGGTTTTCAGTCTTTCTTATCACTTTGAATGTGTGTGAACCAAAGAGCTCTTCCATAACACCGTCCGCTCCATCAGTGCCCATCACAAAAAGCGCGTTTTTATCTGCGGCGTCTGATATAGTGTCCGCAACAGTTTTTCCTGTAAGGTCAACCTCATAATTGCAGTCAATATCATAAGTGTTTCTGATGTGTTCCGTCAGCTCGCGCAAAGCAACTGAAGCGGCGCGTGACTTTTCAATTACAGGAGCTTCAGGATTTACATCAAGGCTAACCGCGAAGGCGATAGGCACTATCTGCTGTACGTTTACCAGCAATAATTCGGCGTTGTGCAATTTTGAAAGTTTAATTGCATAATCAATTGCATTCTGAGCTGATTTTGAAAAATCAGTGGGGCAGATAATTTTATGGATCATGTTGCGCTTTTTGATGTACTAAGTTGGCTCAGAAATTCCCGGGGAAAAATAAGTGATATCATGAAACCACCCTATTTTGCTCAGTTTTTCACAATATTAAATTTTAAAAATTTGTCAGATCAGTTAATTCCGTGGACAGGCACAATATTTTAATTGATTAAAGCCGAAATACCCAAGGTGGATAAAATTGATCATAGCATTCGGTTAAAAATTATTATAGTCGATGACAATCAACCCGATCATTTCTTTATTAAATCTTCGCTGTCGGAATTTAAGAACATCACATTTCAATCGTTTTACACCGGCGATGATTTTGTGAAGTACCTTAATAAGGAAGATAAAAAGTCAATTTCTGATTCAAGTTTTCCTGACATTGTGATATTGGATATCAATATGCCGGGGCTAAATGGCTTTGAGGTTTTTGAAGCCGCAAAAAAATGCAGGCGTTACAACGAAATTTATTTTACTGTGCTTACTACAAGCATTACTCCGATAGACAGAGCCAAATGTGAGGAATATAACCTTGATTGCAATGTTAAGCCATTTTCTGTAGAGAAATTCAAGGGGTTATTAAAGGCGATTATTCAGCAATATCATGCCAGGCACGAGATTAAGCCCTGATAAAATTTTTGCAGAGCGAAAAATTAATTAATTTCGTATCAGAGGGGCCCGTTGTTTAAACCATCCACTTACGGGTAAATTGGAATGAAATTAGAGATCCCTGAGAACGTTAAGAAGTATGAGCTGGGTTCATCCATTGTGTGGTTTGACGGAAAAATTCTTTATTCCACGCCGAAGCCAGGACCGTTGGAAACACGTACCATGGAGCAGATTCATGCTGATATGAATATTATCCGCGAACTGATCGGGTATAAAAAAGTTTGTTTTATTCTCGAATCAAATCCTAAATCTCCACCACCGGCAAAACAAGAAAGAGATTTTATTGCAGATCAAATTGAAAGTGTAACAAAAGCAATGGCAATTATCACCAGCTCGCCCTTAAGCCGGATGATCGCCAATTTATTTTTTGGTTTTAGAGCTCCATCATATCCTGTAAAGATGTTTACAGACATAAAAGCGGCAAAGGAATGGATTCAGGAATATTGTAACGATTGATTTTGTTTGGATATGCGGGAAGAAAAGAAAGAGAAGGATATATCGATAGAAGAAACCAAGACCGCACTGGAACTCATCCGGAAATTTACATCGGGTGATTATTCGACGCGCTCTTCAGATGGTGTTGCGGGTGAACACAACGAGCTGATTAATCGTTTGAATGCCCTCGGCGAGAAATTAAACAACAACATACCGACGCTTGTAAATTTCAATGAGCGGATTAATTCTATTCTGCAGGTACTTCTGCGGTATACTGTAATGGATTTTTCACTTAAGGCGGAAATTTCACCTGCGGGAGATGAACTTGACGCGATAGCGTTGGGACTGAATACACTCGCCGAAGAACTGGATGTAAAAAGTGAAAATGAGATCAGGCATATTGAAACGCTCAATCAGCTTAATCAGTTTCTTCACAACGTTCTTGAGAATATTCCGGTTGCGGTAATGATAAAGGACACCCGCGATCTTAAATACCTTCGCATTAATAAAGCGGGAGAAGAAATTTATGGGAAGAACCGGGAGCATGTTTTAGGCAGGAAGGACAGAGAGATTTTTTCTGCGGATGAAGCTGGCATAATGGAAAAATATGATCAGGAAGTCATTGCATCCGGTAAACTAACTGTGAATTCTGAATTTTCATTCAGCTCGCCTGCAGGAATAAAATGGCTGCAGATTAAAAGAATTTTGATTGAGGATGAAGAGGGCCATCCGGTTTTTATTCTTTTCATTTCAGAAGATATTACAGCTTCGAAGCAGACTCTGCAGAAGCTAAGAGAAAGTGAAGAACGGTTTCGCGTGTTGGTAGAGCAGGTTAAGGATTACGCGATTTTTATGTTGAACACTGAGGGATATGTTTCGAGCTGGAATGAAGGCGCGCAGAAGATCAAGGGGTATGATGCGGATGAAATTATAGGGAAACACGCTTCAATATTCTATGCTGATGTTGAAATAAAAAGAGGAGAGCCCTGGTATAATCTTGCGCAGGCTGAATTGCATGGAAGTTTTAGTACTACAGGTATTCGTAAAAGAAAAGATGGTACTGTCTTTTGGGCCCATGTTGTAATTACGGCGCTTTATGATCAAAACAAGAAACTGAAGGGTTTCACAAAAGTAACAAGAGATATCACCGAACAACGTAAGGCGCAGGAAACCGAAAATGAACTTAAAAGAAAACTGGAGCAGAAAGTAGACGAGCTTGGCGCAGTAAACAGCGAGCTTGAATCATTTTCATATTCTGTATCACATGATCTGCGTGCCCCCCTTAGAGCAATAAACGGGTACATGCAAATTCTTCTTCGCGATTCCCTTTCGCAAAAACTGACTCCTGATGAAAAACATTTGATGAACCAGGTAGTTCTTAATGCGGGACGAATGAGTCAGCTGATTGATGATCTGCTGAATTTTTCCAGGCTGGGAAAAAAAAGAGTCGAATATTTCGATGTAGATATGACCTCACTTGCGCGTAACATGAAGCTGGAGATTGCCAGGTCAATGGATGTAAGCAGAACAGAGTTTACAATTGATGATCTCCCAAAAGCACAGGGCGATGAGAGTTTGCTTGCACAGGTATTTCTCAATCTGTATAGCAATGCCGTGAAATATTCATCAGTTGTTCCGGCGCCGAAAATTGAGATCGGTTCGCTTGAGAAAGATGGTGAGCTTGTATATTATGTAAAAGACAACGGTATTGGTTTTGACATGAAGTTTTATCATAAATTATTTAATGTGTTTCAGCGTTTGCATGATATCAGCCAGTTTGAAGGAACAGGCGTTGGATTGGCAATTGTAAAACGCATCATTGAAAAACACGGCGGAAGAATCTGGGCTGAATCAGCCCGCGGTAAAGGCGCGACTTTCTTTTTTGTATTGAAAGAAAAAGAAAAAAGATAGGTCCAGGATTTGCGTTCAGGAAGTATTAAATTTCATATTTACTCTAACTTTCTCATGAAGCAGAAATCCCGGGGCTGATTTCGCTTCATGAAGAAAACTTCCAACTTCAAACCCCAAACATTTTTATACTGAGCAAGCTCATGCCTAAACGTGAGGAAGCTGCCTAACTTTACAAGGAGAATTTTTTTCCGTGAATAAATTAAAAAGATACATCTTGTTGATTCAGACCATTTATATTCTGATCACAGCGTTGTGGCCTTTGGTGGATATGGAATCGTTTGTGCGCATAAGTGGGTCTAAAATGGATGTGGAAAGGGTAAAAACAGTTAGTTTGTTACTGCTTGCGTTGGCGGCGATTATGTTGTTCTCACTTGTAAAAAGGCGTATTACACATATAGTAATTGTTATGGCGTTCGTATGTGCGACGGCGTTTTTGTCTTATGATTTATTGCACATCCTCACAGGAAGAATTTCTTCTGTTTATTTACTTGATGGATTTGTACAGTTATCTTTTCTTTTCGCGTGGACAATTTCTTTGGCCCGCCTTCGAATGACTGAATAGCCTCCCGCTGATGCGCAAATTCCTACTGCCAGCTGCATTATTCCCTGAAAGTCCCATCAATGTCTCTTAAACTTCCTTCAAACTTTTATAACTTCGCTTAATTAAATAAGAACATATTTTATGGCAAATCCAATTACCGGTACTTCATTCCTGATCAAGAAAAAATTTCTGAAACTTTTCGGAAGTGATTTCAGGGTGTATGATTCGCAGAATACAGAAATACTTTTTGCTCATCTTAAGGCTTTCAAGTTTAAAGAGGATATTACGTTGTACACCGATGAAACTAAAACTCAGGGCGTAATAAATATCAAAGCGCGCAGCGTGATAGATTTTTCCGCGGCCTATGATTTTTATGACATGGTGACCGGACAGAAAATCGGCGCTGCTAAAAGAAAAGGCTTTAAATCCATCCTGCGCGATGAATGGATCATTATGAATCAAAACGACGAAGAAATAGGTTTGCTTCAGGAGGATTCAGGATTCATGGCCATCATTCGCCGCCTTATTACCAATCTCATTCCTCAAAAATTCAGTGTGCTTTTCGGAACAACCGAAGTTTGCCGATACGAAAATAATTTCAACCCATTTTTAAGCAAGGTTTCAATACATATTTTCAAACCGGAAAATTATCCCCCCTTATTTGCAATCTCAATGGGCGTTCTGCTCTGCGCAATCGAAGGTAAACAAGGGTAAATAAAAATAAATTTTAGAATTGAAATGCCGGAAATTTTGCTCCGGCTTTTTTTTGACCGGAAAATGATGCCGGTACTTTTGGATTATACAGTCTGCATAACGTGAGAAAGAATATCTTCCAGGCTTTTCTGCAAAGAAACCTTATTGATCCAGCCCGTATCACGTTTAATTTTTTCGTTGCTTCCTATGATTATCCTGTTGTCATTTGGTCTGACAAGTGAAGGGTCCACGCGTTGTTCTACTTCAATTTCCAGGATGGAACTCATTGTTTTTATTACTTCATTCAAAGTAGTCCCTTTACCGGAACAAATATTGTAAACTTCTCCCTTTTTTCCTTTTTGAAAAAGCAGATAATAAGCTTCAACAACATCTCGTACGTCAATAAAATCACGTACTATCGAAGTATCTCCTGTTGTAAGAATTTTCTTTTTTTCTCCGGAAGCTTTCAGACCTATTAATTGCTTAGCAAAAGAAGGAATAACAAAAACTTCTTTTTGTCCCGTCCCTATATGGTTAAAGGAACGTGTCATCACAATATCCATCCCCAGACTATCAACATAAACTTTAGAGAGCATTTCCTGTGAAACACGCGCGACCGCATATGGACTGACAGGATTAAGACTGTGATCTTCTCTTAAAGGAAGATCGGCCGCGCTTACATTACCATATTCTTCAGAAGAACCGACAGACAATATACGGCATTTTATATCCAGTGTTTGAATAGCCTCAATCAGGTTGAGAAAAATATTGGTGTTGTTGGCAAAACTTTCCGAAGGATGTTTCCAGCTGAACGCCACGCTGCTGTAGGATGCAAGATGTAAAACATAGTCGGGACGGAATTTGTCAAATATTCTTTTCAGTTCTTTTCCGTTGAGAAGATCAATTTTTTCAAATCGACACTGCACATGTGAAAAAGAGTTGCAGTTGAAGGAGGGATCTGCAATATCAATACCAAGCACTTCCGAACTGATATGATTCGATTCGAGGTATTTTATAAAATGCTCGCTTACAAATCCGGAGAAGCCGGTAATGAGATATTTTTTCACGTAAGAATTCTGAGAGCCAAAATTAATCATTTTGCCTTTAAAATACTCCGGTTCGCCACAATGGATATTGTTATATTTGCGGCCGGCTGGTCACGATATAGCTTTTCTCAATGAATATTTTACAGGTCTGCAGTAAAATTCCATTTCCTCCAAAAGACGGAGGCAGTATTGCAATGAACATTCTTACGGAAGGTTTTATTGCTTCTGGCAACACGGTAAAGGTTCTGGCAATGCAGACGCCAAAGCATTTTATAAAAGATGAAGAAATTGATGCTGAATACCGTAAAAAAACACGGTATGAATCTGTTTTTATTGATACCAGTGTTAAACCTGTCGATGCATTTCTGAATCTCTTCAGCAACGATTCTTATAATATTTCTCGTTTTCGTTCCAAAGAATTTGAAGAACGTCTAATTCGGATTTTGAAAGAAGAGAAATTTGATGTAGTTCACCTGGAAACGCTTTTCGTTTCTCCTTATGTTGATGTTATCCGTAAACATTCAGAAGCGAAAATTGTTTTGCGCTCGCAGAATGTTGAGTATATGCTTTGGGAAAGACTATCTGCCGCTGCAAAGAACCCGGTTAAAAAGATGTATCTCAGATTGCTCGCAAAGAGACTGAAAAATTTTGAAATAGGGATGTTGAATAAATACGATGCAATTCTTCCAATAACTGAAATAGACGGAGCATCGTTCAGGGAATCCGGCTGCATGCTTCCAATGATGCATGTTCCGTTTGGATTGAATGCGAAGGATTACAAAGTTTCATCATTACCTGACAAGCTCACATTATTTCATATTGGCGCAATGGATTGGTTGCCTAATATACAGGCAATAGAATGGTTTCTTGAAAATGTATGGGACAAGCTTTCACAAAAGTTTCCTGACCTTGAATTACATCTGGCAGGAAGAAATATGCCAAAAGATTTAAAAGGCGGCAATAAAAAAAATGTGTTTGTTGAAGGAGAAGTGGCAGACGCGAAAGCGTTTATCAGGCAACATGCAATCATGGTTTCTCCTTTGTTTTCCGGTGGAGGAATGAGAATTAAAATCATTGAGGGAATGGCAATGGGAAAAGTTGTTGTCTCCACATCCATTGGCGTTGAAGGAATAAGCGCCGAACACGGAAAACATCTTTTG
>CBIHPU010000046.1:0-12055 GCA_966211935.1 uncultured bacterium
ATAACGGTGAATTGAATCAGGACCAGATCACACGTCTGGAAAGTGATGTGGAGAGTTCTGTCATGAACATTGCTGTACCGAAAAGCCCGATGAAAAAGATCTTTTTTATATCGGTTGAAACGCTGCAGAACATGCTTATTCACGGCCACAAGGATCAAAGCGGACAACAGCATAATTATTTTGTGGTTGCTAAAAATGGAACTAAAGTGGAGATCACGTCCGCAAACCTTATTTCCAACGTTGCCGTTCCCGTTCTTACAGAACAGATACAACGCATTAATGCTTTCGAAGATGAGAAAGCGCTGAAGCAATTTTACATGGATCACCTTGCCAACAATGAAATTTCTGAAAAGGGTGGGGCAGGACTGGGATTCATTACTATCGCAATGAAAAGCGGTAATAAACTCAAAACCCAGTTCGATAAGATCAACGATGAGTATTCTTTATTTCAACTCACCAGTTCGGTGAATATCGAGTAACCTACGGTTTTTATCTCAATCACAAACTAGCGGAATTATATTAATCCGGCTAGTTTTTTATTTTCAATCGTAGATCTGAATTACTTTTTTTAAAACAAAATCCTGAACTGAGGAACAACAAACAATCCCAGCTGGTAATCATAACGCAGCTTACTTGCGTTCACATCATAGGTTTGCTGAAAAACGTTTTTATGATCTGTTACGTTCTGAAGATCTATGTTCCACTCAAGCGTCATCTTCTTCTTGTTTAAGCGATAAGAAGGCTTTATATCCATTCTGAAATATGAAGGATAAGAAGGATCATAAGCCTGCGACTCTATATAATGTTCTTCCTGCATCGCGATGGAAGCGTTAAGGTCAATGGGCACATAACGTTTGCCTCCCGCATAGGTAAGTTTAATATCTATCGCCAGTACATGCTTTCCGTCTTTGAACTTGAATTCTTTTCCTCCCAGCGCATTTAAAACGTAATTGCCATTGAACGCGGTATTTCTCCAGATATCATCGCTGCCCGTATACTTGCTTTCAAATAAAGACGCAGTGACCAGGTAATAGTATCCCTGACTGAAAAACTTTTCCAATGTAAACTCAAGACCATAATTAGTGCCGAGTCCTTTGTTAGTGAGGCTGTCTACATTTGGCGAATTAAAATCTGCCCCGAGATTAAGACTTGAAAAATATCCCGGACGGACTTTTACCGGAACATCAAAAAGATATTGGTAATACAATTCAGTTTTTACGCGCGCGTTTTTTCCGAGCAGCACGTCATACGCCATGATGGCCTGGGCGCTTTTTGTAAAACCTATATTCCGGTTTGTTTCTATTGATCTTCCATCCGCGTTTTGCGCCGTGGAAAAATAAATGTACACCGGCTGCATCTGTGAATGTAGCCCTGCCCCCCAGCTTAAAGTATGTTTATCATTCAGCGCCCATTTTAATCCCGCGCGCGGCTCAACCGCCAAAGAATTGTTGAGCAGCAGCTGCTGATAATGTAATCCTGTATTGAGACTTACTTTATCGCTGAAACGATGTTGCCAGTTTACATACGCCTGCACCAATTCAGTTAAGCCTTCAAAATCACGCAGAGTCGAAAATTTAAGACTGTCGTCACTTACACTGTCAACCATCAGGATATTGTACACATCCAGAAATATCCCGGAGCTGATGTTGTTCTTTGCATTGAACTTTTTATGATAAGTGAAATTCATTGCGGCTCTGCCGTTTCGTGAATTATTTCTGTATAACGGCCAGGTTTTTACCGGAGTAAAAGAAGTATCAACTCTGTCAACAATAATTTTGTTTGTCTGTACCGTTCCAACTAAGTTGAATTTTGTGTAGGATGACGAATTGATAAGATAAGTATGCGACATTCCTGTTACTCCAACGTTGCTCCAGTACCAGGTGTCCTGACCACTGTAACCGTACAAGTTTTCTGATTTATCTTTCTGGCTGTCCAGAAACTCTATGTAGCTTATTCCTCCAATGCCATAAAACTGAAACTTGCCATATTTTTTAGTAGGAAACACAGCGTTAAAAGTGAGATCCTGGTATTGTGGTACTGCGGCGCCTGTTCCGAAATTCATGCCCAGCGCTTTAAATACTTCGAGTGTCGAATAACGGTAATTGATAAGGAAGGAAGAATTTTTCTTTTTAGAAAAAGGTCCTTCAGCGCCAACTTCAAATCCATTAAATCCAACCTGACCCAAAAATTCATACTTCTCGTTATTACCAGGTCTCATCTTAAGATCAAAAACTCCAGCAGTTGCGTTTCCATATTCTGCGGGAAAAGCGCCGGAAAGGAAATCAGAATTATCAAGCGTGTTCGTATTCAGAATAGAAACGGGTCCGCCGGTACTTCCCAATGAGCCGAAGTGATTCGGATTTGGAATGTCGATCCCATTCAGCCTCCACAAAACACCAAGGGGAGAATTACCGCGAATGATAATGTCATTACGTGAATCGTTGGCTCCGCTAACGCCTGCGAAGTTGGCAGCCATTCTTGCAGGATCGTTGCGTGAACCCGCGTAGCGCTGCGCGTCTTCAACGGAAAATTGTCGCGCGCTTACAGTTGCTGTTTTGTTGTTGGATTTTGTTTTGTCAGTTTCGGCAACAACAGTTACTTCCTGCATTTCACTAACCGATTCTTCCAGTTCAACAACCATTACAAGTTGTTTTCCCGATGTGAGGTTTACTGTAATTGTTTTTTCCTTGTAACCGGTGAACATGAATTTTACATGCGAGCGACCCAGTTGCATATTCTCCAGGTGAAATTTACCATCCGAATCTGTTTGCACCGCAACAGCAGGATCCGTCCCGACAATTACAACAGTTGCGCCTGGCAGCGGACCTTGTGTTTGTTTATCGACAACTGTACCGCGAAAGGTTTGAGACATATTTTGAGAAACAAAAAAGAACGGCAGGGAGAGGACGAGCAGAATGGTGAAAAATTTCATCTTAAATTAAAAGAGTTGCAAAGTTAATTTGTTTAGGGAATGATAGTATGAAGCATTTTTGGTGGAATTTAAAGCGACAGCAAAGTCGCTGAATACTTTCCTGAAGTCGGAGGACTCTCGCCAGGTTTTGGACGCTTTCATGTTATTTACTTATAAACTTTGGTAATTAATGGCCCCGCCAAAAATAAATTCGTTGATGAGGCACTTTTAGGTAAAGACCATCAATCACACGGTGAACGCGGAAAAATAAGCGCGTCAACACGCAGTAGGACATTCTTTCATTGTGGTTCTAAACCGATTTAGCGTATAAATATAATTATCCGTTTTAGTAGTCTCAAATTTTTCTGCTAATTTGGAGGAAACAGCCCCCTTGTTTTGTGCTGACCCCAATATTGTCTGACATTTTCAGTGTATGAGTAAACGTGTTTCTTTACAGGACCTGGCCACTGCGCTTGGCCTTTCCAAAACCCTTGTGAGCATGGTGATGAACGGCAAGGGAGATAAAATCAAGATCAGTAAGGCAACCCAAAAGCGGGTGCTCGAAAAAGCAAAGCAGATGAATTATACGCCCAATCAGTTCGCGCGTGGATTGAGAATGGGCAGATCGCAGACCATAGGCCTTATCGTTCCTGATATTTCCAATCAGTTCTATTCGCGTATTGCGCGCGTGATGGAAGATGAATTTTCAAAACAGAATTACCGTCTTCTTATATGCAGTACGGAAGAAGATGCAGAAAAAGAAAATGAATTGATCCGCATGTTGCAGGATCGCGCGGCGGAAGGGATCGTGCTCGCATCAACTCAAAAAAGCTCCAGGGATTTGTCGCGCCTAAAAAAAGATAATTTTCCTGTTGTGCTCATAGACCGCGAATTCAGCGAAGAAAAATTTGATTCGGTTTGCGTGGATAACCGCGATGGCGCGGCTAAAGTGGCTGAACATCTTCTTAAAGAAGGCTATTCCAATATTGCTGTCTTTACAATTTCTCCCGCTCATATTTCTACACTTAGTGAGCGTCTGCATGGTTTTACGGATGCTCTGAAGAAAAAGAATCATAACCTGGATAAAGATTTTATTTGTGAAATTCAGTTCAATAATGTCGAAGAAGAAGTTGATAAGAATCTGACGCGCCTGATGGAGCAACGCGAAAAAGTTGATGCGATTTTTACGTTGAATAATAATCTTGCAGTGGCAGTATTAAAAGCACTTCGTAAAAAGAACATCCGCATTCCTGAAGATATTGCTCTTGTGAGTTTCGATGACATCACGGCTTTTGAACTTGCATCTCCTGCTATAACCGCCGTGGCGCAACCTGTTGAAGAGATCGGAAGATCTGCCGTTCGGAAAATGCTTGCCCGCCTTACAAACAGCGACAAAGAAAAAAAACCTATGCCTGAACATCTGCCCGTTAAACTTATTCTGCGTGGCTCTTGCTGAGGTAACCGGGTTTTAAGTTTATTCACCAGCTCAGTGCTGAAAACTCCTTGCTTTTCGTGTTAAATACATTGGAAAAAAGTTGATTTTTATAATAATAAAACTTTTCCATGAACCAGTCGTATTCACGCTCCTCACTGGCCACATTAATTTTTGTTTATTTTTTCTGGGGCTTTGTGGCTGCCTCTAACACTGTGCTCATTGGTTTGTTCTCCGTCAACTTCGAACTCACACAATTTCAGGGTCAGCTCGTTGAATGGGCGTTTTATATTTCTTATTTCGTCGGATCTCTTATCTATCTTATTATTTCCGGTATGTTCGGTGATCCTCTTAACAGGATCGGATACAAAAAAGGATTGATCGTCGGACTTCTGCTTTCCGCAATCGGGGCCTTATGTTTTATCCCTGCCGCAAATGCCGCGTCTTTTCCTTTAATGCTTGCATCGTTATTTATCATTGGTTTTGGATTTTCTCTTCAACAGATTGTTGCCAATCCTTATGTCATTGCGCTCGGTGATCCTGCTACGGGTTCTCACCGTGTTAGTCTTGCCGGTGGAATTAATTCGTTCGGCACCACAATTGGCCCGCTGCTTCTTGCATTCGCGTTATATGGAAGCATGAAAGGAAGCGACAAGGCTACGGTAACTTCGTCAATTGAAAAAGTTCCACTTAGCGTTTCAGTTGAAAGAAGTACTGGAAAAACAGAAATTGTGTCTGGCCCGGTGTACACACAAGAACGGGTGATTCCAGGTAAACTTCCTTATTTCTATTTCGCTTCCGCTACAGCCGATTCGGCAACGCTATACGATCAGTATGCTTTTATGGCGGAGAAAAAGAAAGGCGCCTTCATTTTATTTAAAGAAAATGCTGATTCTCTAAGGTCGACAGTTGAAATGCTGAGAAGAAATTTTCCGGAGGCGAGGATTCCTATTATTGTTCCGAATAAAGACGGTTACATTCATTTACTGAGCGCCATCAATACTGAATCGGGAGCTGCAATTGACTTACAGATGGAGGGCGTGGAAAAAGTGATAGCACCAAGTTTAATTCTGGCTGCCGCATTTATTTTATTCGCGCTGATTCTCGGATTATCAAAGCTTCCTCCAATTACAAATCCTGAAAAGATTGAAAAAGGATTGCACGCGTTAAAATACCCGCAAATGATTTTAGGCATGCTGGCAATATTTGTTTATGTAGGTACTGAAGTAACAACACAAAGTAATCTGCCGAAACTTTTAAAGGAACCTGGAATGCTTGGTTTGGACGCGCATAAAACAGTTCACTACATTTCGCTTTACTGGGGATGTCTGATGATTGGAAGGTGGACCGGAGCCATTCGGGTCTTTAATTTTTCGAAAGCGATGAATTATGTTATGATGGTTTTAGTTCCGCTTGTCGCTTACGCTGTTATTCTTGGGGTAAATTATATTAAGGGAAGTCCAATGAATGATCTTTACAATTTCCTTCCGTTTGTTTTTATTCTTATAGCGGGATTCTTTTTGTCGAAAGAAAAACCTGCCCGCACCATGATGTTGTTCGGATTATTGGCAATGGTGATGATAACCGCGGGAATTTTTCTTGAAGGGAAACTCGCTGCATATTGCTTTGTGAGCGCGGGATTATTCTGCTCGGTGATGTGGCCATGCATTTTTTCACTCAGCATTGCGGGATTGGGAAAATACACAACGCAGGGTTCTTCACTTCTGGTGATGATGATTCTTGGCGGAGGAATTTTTCCGTTGATTCAAGGCAAGCTTGCAGATCAGATCGGCATTCATAATTCTTACATTGTTCCTCTGCTGGGTTTTGCTTATCTTGCATTCTACGGATGGAAAGTGAAGCAGGTATTACAGAAACAGGGAATAGATTATGATTCTGCAACAGGTAGCAGCGGGCATTGATATTGGCGGAACCAACACTGCCTTTGGTCTTGTTGATGAAAAAGGAAACATTCTTCACAGGGATTCAATCCCAACCACAGATTTTCCTGAGCCGGAGGGTTTAATAAGTGAAGTTTCTAAACGTATTCTTGATACTGCCGCAAAAAGAAAACTCAGATTAATTGGGGCAGGTATCGGCGCGCCCAACGGAAATTTTCATTACGGAACAATTGAATTCGCTCCTAACTTAAACTGGAAAGATGTTGTGCCGGTCGCGCGTTTTTTCAATGAAAAATTAAATTGCAGGGCTGTTTTGACCAATGATGCAAACGCCGCGGCAATTGGTGAAATGATCTTTGGAGCCGCCGGAGGAATGAAGGATTTTCTATTCATCACCCTGGGAACCGGAGTTGGAAGTGGAATTGTTGTGAACGGAGAAGTTGTTTACGGGCACGATGGATTTGCAGGAGAAGTTGGTCATATAATAATGGATCCCAATGGAAGACTGTGCGGTTGTGGCAGAAAGGGTTGTCTTGAAACTTATTGCTCTGCTAAAGGAATTGCAAGAACCTATGAATCGTTTTTTCCGGAAAATTATTTTTCCGGAAAACCAGTAGAGGCGAAAACAGTTTGTGAACGCGCGAAAGCGGGAGAGAAAGAAGCAATCGACAGTTTCAATTTCACAGGGGAGATGCTCGGGCTTGCGCTTGCTAACAGCGTAGCGTATACGAGTCCGCAGGCAATTTTTTTATTCGGCGGATTGGCGCTCGCCGGAGAATTGATTTTCAAACCTACGCGTGAAAGCTTCGAGCGGAATCTACTCAATATTTATAAAAACAAGATCAGTATTCTCCCCAGCGCTTTAGCTGAAAATTCCGCTGCAATTCTTGGAGCTTCCTCACTAATCTGGAGAGAGACAGCGATTAAGACAAATCATTAGTTCTCCGATGATTTCTTTTCACATGAGCCTTATCATTTAAATTCGGCGTCTCGCCTGATTATCTTTTCCGGTAATTCGAAATGGATATTCTTACTACACCCTGGCCCTGGTACATTGCGGGTCCGCTGCTTGGTTTAACTGTTCCTCTGCTACTTCTTATCGGTAATAAGTCGCTGGGTGTGTCGTCATCTCTTCGCCATATTTGCGCGGCATGCATTCCCGGCAGACTAAAAATATTTCAGTATGACTGGAAAGCGGAAGTATGGAATCTCTTTTTTGTAGCAGGAATAACGTTGGGAGGATTTATAGCCGGGTATCTTTTTGCAAATCCGGAACCGGTTAGAATTTCAACTGATACTGTTGCCAATTTACAAGCCATGGGTATTAAAGATTTCACTGGTCTTGTTCCTGCTGAATTATTCAGTTTTTCTTCTCTTGCAACCTGGCCGGGAATTATTCTTATTGTGGTTGGAGGATTTTTTATCGGATTCGGAACACGCTATGCGGGAGGTTGTACTTCCGGACACACAATATTTGGTTTGTCAACGTTGCAGTTTCCTTCCTTAGTTGCAACAATTTGTTTTTTTGCGGGAGGGCTGCTTGTGTCGTGGTTTATTCTTCCTTTAATTCTTTCATTATAAATTTTACAATGAAGTTTTTAAGATATCTGCTGGCGGGAATGTTTTTCGGAATAGTTCTGGTGAAGTCAGAAGCTGTTTCCTGGTTCAGGATCCAGGAGATGTTTCATTTTAAAAGTTTTCATATGTATGGCATCATTGGTAGCGCGGTTGTAACGGGATTGATTTGTGTTTTTCTGATCAGAAAATTTAAAATGAAAACTTTTTCAGGAGAAGAAATTGACATTCCAAAAAGAGAATTCTCCTGGGGCGTTGTAATCGGTGGAGTTCTTTTCGGATTTGGCTGGGCGCTCACAGGCGCGTGCCCGGGACCGATCTACGCGCTTTTCGGCAGTGGAATTCCTGTTTTCCTGGTCGTACTGCTAAGTGCAATTGCAGGAACATATGTTTATGGCCTGCTGCACGAAAAACTCCCTCGTTGATTCCAGATTTTCTTTTCTATCACAGAAAAGAAATATTAAATTGCCCTATGAAAATTTTCCAAAGATCATTCGCTGTTGCATGCGCAATTTTTATTTTGTGTTCAACAGCTTCAGCACAGAATTTATCTCTTATTCCCGCGCCGGCTTCCTTTGTTCCGCAAAAAGGTAAGTTCGCCATAAGCGCGAAAACGTCTTTAAAATATCCGGCTTCATTTGCAAAAGAGGCAGCGGCGTTTCAGCAGATGTTGTCTGCAGTTTATGGTTTCACTTTATCCGAAAATCCTGCCGAAGAGAATGTGATTGTGATCGATAATGGTCAGTCAGGTCAACTTATTACACCGGAGGCTTCTCATACAATTAAGATTGAGGATAAAAAGATTTCAATTGGTTCTCCCGGTAATGACGGAAGTTTTTATGCTTTGATGAGTTTGCTGCAATTGATGAATAATAAAAAAAATGAGATACAATGCGGAACGATAACTGATCAGGCGGCTTATAAATGGCGGGGAATGCACCTTGATGTATCACGACATTTTTTTCCGAAAGATTTTATTAAAAAATACATAGATCTTATCGCATTGCATAAAATGAATACTTTTCATTGGCATCTGACAGACGATCAGGGGTGGAGGATTGAAATAAAAAAATATCCTTTGCTTACAAAGAAAGGCGCATGGAGAAAAGGAAATATGATCGGTCACGCCCTTAAGCAGCGTTATGATACGCTTAGTTACGGCGGCTATTATACGCAGGCTGAAATAAAGGAAATTGTGGAATACGCGGCCGCGCGCAATGTAACCGTTGTTCCTGAAATCGAAATGCCGGGACATAGCCAGGCTGCACTTGCTGCATATCCGCAGTTTGCCTGTAAAGACACAACGTTTTCAGTTGGGAAGAGGTGGGGAGTTTATGAAGATGTATTTTGTTCAAAGGATGAAACCTTTAAGTTTATTGAAGACGTTTTATCTGAAGTGACTGAATTGTTTCCCAGCACTTATATTCACATCGGTGGCGATGAGTGTCCGAAAACAAGATGGAAGCAGTGCGCAAAATGCCAGGAGAGAATTAAAAACGAGGGATTAAAAAATGAAGAGGAACTTCAGAGTTATTTCATAAAGCGCGTTGAGAAATTTATCAATTCTAAAGGAAAAAAATTAATTGGCTGGGATGAAATTCTTGAGGGAGGACTGGCTCCTAATGCCGCAGTAATGAGCTGGAGGGGAACTGAAGGCGGAGAGAAAGCAGCGAAAGAAAATCATAATGTGGTAATGACTCCCGGTTCTTATTGCTATTTCGATCACTACCAGGCAATGCCTGAATATGAACCTGTAGCAATTGGCGGCTTTACAACTTTGCAAAAAGTTTATTCTTATGATCCCACTCCTGAATTCTTAAGTGACGGACAGAAAAAATTTATTTTAGGCGCTCAGGGTAATGTCTGGACGGAATACATAAATACAGCCAAGGATGTTGAATACATGGCTCTACCGCGAATGAGCGCGCTTGCAGAGGCGCTGTGGACAAAACCCGGAAATAAAAATTGGGATAACTTCTCGCTTCGAATGGCTGATCATTTTTCCTTCCTCGATAAAATGAAAGTCAATTACTCGCGCTCCCTGTACGATGTGCATTACAAAACGCGGCAGAACAAATCTGCTGACGGATATGAAGTGGTATTGAGTTCTCAGTGTAAAGGTATCATCCGCTACACAACCGATGGTAAGGAGCCCGATAACAAATCACAGGAGTACACATCTCCTTTTGCTTTTGATAAATCTACAACAGTTAAAGCTGCGTTGTTTATTGATGGAAAAATGGCTGGTCGCGTAATGAAGAAAGATTTTATGGTGAGTCTGGCCAGCGGAAGAAACGTAAAATACAATAATCCGCTTGCGGAAGGTTTTGATAAGCAAGGAACATTCGGGCTTGTGAATGGTGTACTTGAATCCGCTTCGTTGCAAAGAAATATGTGTACAGGCTGGCGCAACAGGGATGCAAATTTCATTGTCGATCTTGGAGGCCAAAAGGAAGTGAAAAAAGTAACACTGTATTTTTTACAGGACACAAAAAATGCTGTTATCCAGCCAAAAAGTGTGACAGTTTATTTTACCACCGATGGATCACGCTACCAGATTGCAGGAAAAGCTAAATACGCCTATTCAGGAGAGGACTATATGAAAATGGAAATTACATTTGAACCATTCACCACAAATCTGTTGAAGATAAGAGCCGAAAACACAGGAAAGGTAACTGCAGGTACGGCCAGCCACAATGGAGATCTATGGCTGCTGCTGGATGAAGTTGTCATTGAATGATTTTTGAATCCCGCCATTCGAATACTTCAGACATTTTTTTTCCATTTTATTTTTCTAATATTCACATCCAAAATATTCTATGAATTCTTACAAGGCACTTCGTGTGACTGAAAATGCAGATGGTACGTTCAGTCGTGCAATAACACAGCTTCCGTTCAATGAACTTCCTTCCCACGACACATTGATCCGTGTAAGGTATGCCGCTCTTAACTACAAGGACGCGCTCAGCGCAAGCGGACACAAGGGGATTACAAGAAAATTCCCGCATACGCCTGGAGTAGATGCAGCCGGTGTTGTAGAAGAGTGCAGCAGCGGCAAGTTCAAGAAAGGTGATGAGGTGATAGTGACAAGTTATGATCTGGGAATGAATACAGCAGGCGGATTCGCAGAATACATTCGCGTCCCGTCGGATTGGGTTGTTGCAAAACCAAAACAGTTTACGCTTCAGGAGAGCATGGCGCTGGGAACAGCGGCATTTACAGCTGGAATGGCGCTATATAAAATGGAAAAATGTGGCCAGCATCCGTCAATGGGTCCTGTTGTTGTTACCGGCGCGAGCGGCGGAGTAGGTTCTCTTGCGGTGGCCATATTATCTGCTGCCGGTTATTCGGTAATCGCGTCCAGCGGAAAAAAAGCAGATTATGATTATCTGAAAGAATTGGGCGCGGCAGAATGCGTGGGAAGAGAAGCTACCAACGATACATCGGGCAGACCCATACTGCGTTCACAGTGGGCCGGAGGTATTGATAACGTGGGTGGAAATACACTTGTAACATTATTAAAAGCATGTAAAAAAGAAGGCAGTGTTGCCTGCATTGGTCTTGTGTCTGAGCCAAACATTGAAATGACCGTATATCCTTTTATTTTGAACGGCGTAAATCTACTGGGTATTGATTCAGCCGAATTTGAGATGAGCAAGCGTCTTGAAGTGTGGAATAATCTTGCAACGAAATGGAATGTTATTTCAAAACTGAAGAATCTTACAACCATCTGTTCATTGGAAGAAATACCCGGATGGATGGATAAGATATTAAAGGGAGAGGTCAAAGGAAGAATTGTCGCGGAACTTTAAAGTCCGTTCGTCTGCATTGACAACCATGTAATCGTTTCCGTTTTTTCCAATAGAATTCAGATTTACTTAATACTTGTATACTATATATAATAGGCAACATACTGTGTATGTAAGTGATTTTACGAGGGGAAACTCATCATTCAGCTGTTTTACGGATGAAATTCTTATGGGAAACCTGTTTTCCCAATGAAAAAAAAAGGTATTGGCATGAGCGCGCTCAGTTTTTCCCTCTGAAAATGACCCTTTCAGAGGGAAAATTGTGTTGCATTTGCATTTTTTGCCATTTTTTCGCTGGTAAAAATGGTGTTTCCCGAATGAAAAAACAGAAGTAAAAGAAAAAAACACGTGTTTTTCCCTCTGAAAACAGTGTTTTTCATTGTTAATATCATTGGAAAAAATATTTGCGGTAAAAGTTTTTGTGAGT